>CALQZM010000075.1 GCA_943349385.1 Candidatus Peribacteria bacterium | reverse complement strand
TATGGATCCAACGACTAGATCAATGCTCAAAGTAGATATCGTAGATGCCGAAAGGGCCGATGCCGTATTTGAGACCCTTATGGGTAAAGATGTGACTTCTAGAAAGAAGTTTATTCAATCTAAAGCTAAATACGTAAAAAACCTTGATATTTAGGAAAATATACCTATAATAGCAGGGCTAAAAACTTAAGAATCCTAAAGATTATGTCTTATATACACGTAAATAGAGATCCAAAAGAGTCTTTCGAAAGAATGCTTTCTAGATTCAAGAAATTGCTTCAACGAAGTCATAAAATTCAAGAAGTTAAAGAAAGATCTACTTTTAAGAAAAAACCAACTAAAAGATACATTAGACAAGCTGCTATTATGCGTGAATATTATCGTGCAGAAAAAGCTAAAAAAATGTTCTATTAATAGCGCCGCAGCGTAGCTCAGGCACCTAAAAACTGGCTATGCCGCATCCACCCAAACTGTGATGACTATCGCTGAATACCAAAACAAAAATAAGAACCTCCCTCGTAATGAGATGGAGGTTCTTTTTCAATTCGTGCTTAAAATAAACAAAACCCAACTATTTTTACTTGATCAGCAAAAACTTACTAATGATCAAATTAATGAGTTAGATCAATTAGTCCAAAGACGATTAAAAGGTGAGCCGCTAGCCTATTTAGTGGAAAAAAAAGAATTTTATGGGCAAGATTTTATAGTCGACCAAAACGTCTTGATACCAAGACCCGAAACCGAAGAAATGGTAGAGATGGGTATTAAATTAAATCCAGCTACTATTTTAGATATCGGTACTGGATCAGGTGTTATTGCCTGTACTATAGCACATAATTTACCTGATTCTCAAGTTACCGCCTTAGATATTTCACCCGAAGCCTTAAAAATTGCAAGCCAAAACGCCAAAAACTTAAAACTTCAAAATATAGAATTTCTAGTATCAGATTTTCTAACTAAAATCCCTAAAAATTCTGAATACGATTTAATAATAACAAATCCTCCTTACATTAAATTGTCAGATACGCATCTTATGGGTCCAGAAACCCTAGCTTTCGAACCTCCTTTAGCACTTTTTTCAGGTGAAGACGGACTCGATGCTTATCGCCAAATTTTCAAACAATTGTCCGCCCAAAATATAAAATTTAAAAACTTCTTAGGTGAGTTTGGGGCTACTCAAGAAATGGAGCTTATAAACTTGTTAGATGAGCTTTTTTATGGTAAATATCATATACAAAAAGATTTAAGTGGAATCCCTAGATTTATAATTATTTAAAGAAGATGGACGAAAAATTAGAGTTAATCGTGGCAGAATTTAATGAAATCGAAGGCAAAGTTGCCGATCCATCAGTTTTTGATAATCCTGCAGAATATACAAAATTAATGCGAAGAAGAGCTGAACTACATACCGTTGTTGAAATTATTGCTGAATTTAAAACTGCTAGAAATAATTTGAAAGACGCTAAGGAACTACTTGATTCAGAAAAAGATCAAGAAACCAAAGATTATTACTTGGCCGAAATTGATCAAAATCAAAATAAATTATTAGAACTTGAAGAAAGATTGAAAATCGAGTTAGTGCCAAAAGATCCAAACGACTCTAGAAATGCAATTATTGAAATCAGAGCTGGGTCAGGTGGGGACGAAGCATCACTCTTTGCCGGAGAATTAGCCAGAATGTACTTAAGATATTGTGATTTAGTAGGATTAAAAACTGAGGTTTTAAGTACCTCAGATGGAACAGCCGGCGGTGTGAAAGAAATGATTTTTGAAGTTAACGGACTAGGCGCTTACGGAAAATTAAAATTTGAAAGTGGTGTTCACAGAGTACAAAGAGTACCTGCCACTGAGAGCATGGGGAGAGTTCACACCTCTGCAGCATCAATAGTAGTTTTACCAGAAGCCGATGAGGTCGATATTGAAGTTAAAGAATCGGATCTTAAGATAGATGTATTTAGAGCCTCTGGAGCGGGAGGGCAACACGTAAATACTACTGATTCGGCTGTTCGAGTAACTCACATGCCGTCTGGAATTGTAGTCGCTTGCCAAGATGGAAGATCTCAAATCAAAAACCGTGAAAAAGCAATTTCAGTTTTAAAAACTAGGCTTTATGATTTCGAGTTAGAAAAAAAATCCAAAGAACTCGGAGCAGTTCGTCAATCAAGCATTGGATCAGGTGACCGTTCCGAAAAAATTAGAACTTATAATTTTCCGCAAGATAGAGTTACTGATCACAGAATTAAACAAAGTTGGAACAATCTTCCAAATATTATGGCCGGCAACATTCAAGATATCATCGACGAAATCCAAGTAGCAGAACAAGCCAAAAAACTTGCCGATAACAAGTAATTAGCTATGAAAATTGCAATTATTGGGGCCGGCGCAGCCGGCCTAATGGCAGCCGCCACCATTAAAGAAAAGTCGCCTAGCACTCAAGTGCTTCTTTTTGAAAGCAACTCCAGAGTTGGGCGCAAAGTTTCCATTTCAGGCGGCGGTCGTTGTAACGTAACAACAGGAATCACCGATCCAAAAATCTTAAAATCTAAATACCCACGTGGTGCTGACTTTTTAAAATTTGCCTTTAAAGTTTTCGCACCAGACAAAGTAGTTGAGTGGTTCGAAGATCGTGGAGTAAAACTTAAGTGCGAAGCTGATATGCGAGTTTTTCCTAAAAGTAACAACGCCGAAGAAGTCGTAGAGTTATTCGAAAAAACAATTCCTGAAACATTTAAGCTCAGTGAAAAAGTGCTAAATATCAAGATAGAAAATGGATTCAAAATAATTACCAACAAAGGGGAGTATGTAGTAGATAAAGTAATCTTAACAACTGGCGGTCACGCTTACGCCCATACAGGTTCAAAAGGCGATGGATACAGTTTTGCCCGCGAATTAGGGCACAGCATTACTAACCTTGGCCCTTCATTGAATAGTTTTGAAGTAGAGGAGTCGTGGGTTAAAGAATTGAGCGGACTTGCCTTACCTAATGCTAAAATAGGCAAGGTCGAAGGTCCTTTTTTATTTACT
>CALQZM010000074.1 GCA_943349385.1 Candidatus Peribacteria bacterium | reverse complement strand
TCATTAAAAATCTCACACTTAGTTACAATAAAGCTCGGCAAGCAGCAATTACACAAGAAATCGCCGAATTGGTTGGAGCAAGTGCTGCGATTCAAAATTAATTTCAAAATTAACTATTTATTTATATGTCTAAGAAAACAACATTACCTACCGGTAAGATTGCCAGAGTGATCGGGGTGGTAGTCGATGTTTACTTCGCGGATCATACACCAGATCTTCTCAATGCACTTGAGATAGATACCAAAAACGGCAAAGTTACTCTTGAAGTACAAGCCCACGTTGGTAACGGTGTAGTTCGTACAGTAGCCATGTCTTCTACGGATGGTCTATCAATCGACCAAGAAGTATCAGATACAGGACAAGCCATTACGACTCCAGTTGGAGAAGTTACACTAGGTAGAGTATTCAATGTTACCGGCGATGCAATCGACGGTAAAGGAGACATACCTGCTAACACAGAAAGAAGAGAAATTCATGCGAATCCACCTTCATTCACAGATCAAAATCCTACCCTAGAAATTCTAGAAACAGGTATCAAAGTAGTTGATCTACTTTGTCCATTCATTAAAGGGGGTAAAATTGCCCTTTTCGGTGGAGCCGGAGTAGGTAAAACAGTTATCATGCAAGAGTTAATTCACAATGTGGCTATGGGTCATGGTGGTTACTCAGTATTTGCCGGAGTTGGAGAACGTACTCGTGAAGGTAATGACCTTATCCACGAAATGACTGACTCAGGAGTTATCGACAAACTTGCCATGGTATTCGGACAAATGAACGAACCACCAGGAGCACGTATGAGAGTTGCTTTAACTGGATTAACTATCGCCGAAAAATTCCGTGACCAAGGTAAAGATATTTTGATGTTCATCGATAACATCTTTAGATTTACTCAAGCCGGATCAGAAGTTTCTGCCCTACTAGGACGGTTACCATCTGCAGTAGGTTACCAACCTACTCTAGCTACAGATATGGCCGCTCTTCAAGAACGGATCACATCAACTAAGACAGGTTCAATCACATCAGTACAAGCCGTATACGTTCCAGCGGACGATCTTACAGATCCTGCTCCTGCTACTACTTTCGGTCACCTTGATGCAACCGTAACTCTTTCAAGAGCCTTAGCTTCTTTAGGTATTTACCCTGCGGTAGATCCTCTAGATTCATCGTCTACAGCCTTAAAAGAAGACCTTGTTGGTGCTGAACATTACGATGTGGCAACTCAAGTTCAAAGAATCCTTCAAAGATATAAAGAACTTCAAGACGTTATTGCCATTCTTGGTATGGACGAACTTTCAGAAGAAGATAGAAACACAGTTTACCGAGCTCGGAAAATTCAAAAATTCCTATCTCAAAACTTCTTCGTAGCTGAACAATTTACTGGTACTCCAGGTCAATATATTAAAACATCAGATACTGTAAAAGGATTTAAAGAAATTCTTGAAGGTAAACACGATGAAATTGACGAAGCTCATTTCTACCTAGCTGGAACAATTGACGAAGTAATCGAACGACATAATAAAGGTAATCAATCTTAAAAAATGGCAAAAAATTTTAAACTTACCATTCAAACGCCAGAGGGTACTATACTAAGTAAAGATGTTACAAGTATTACCTTACATCCTGAAGATGGCCAAATCCAAGTACTCGCTAAACATACTTCTTTTATAACTTCAATAAATCATTCAAAAGTTAGAATAGAAGTAGATGGCGTTGAAAGCGATACACTTTTATGTAGGAATGCAGTATTTACTTTCAATAACGTACCTAATGAAGGAACTTTAATAGCAGAATATTGTAAATTCGAAACTGAAGTTTCTACCGAATCAATCACTGAGTATCTTAAATTTCTTGAAGAACAACTTGCAAAAGGTAACGATTTAAGCCAATTCCAACTTGTATACCTAGAGAATGAAAGATTTGCAGTCAAAAAAATGATCAAGTAAATCAAAACAAACTAGAATAAAAACCTCTACTTAAAATAGGGGTTTTTTATTTATTAGTAAATATCTAAATTTAAGCTAAAATGAGTATATGAAAAACCAAGTATTAACATTTTTCGGAAGGCTAGAAAGCGAAAAAGGCCTTCAGTATATAATTGAAACTGCTAAAAAAATATCTAACAATGAACTGCCTACTACCCTGGTAATTTTTGGGGAAGGAAGTAAAAAAAATGCAATTTTAGAGGTAGCAATTAACTTACAACTATTAACTGATCAAGAAATTCGCGACTTTAATCTTGAACTAAATAAAATTTATTACTTTGGAAAAAGAGACTTTCAAACAGTAATTAAACCATTCCTAGAACAAAAATCCGACTACACACTCATGCCTAGCTTAATACTCGAAACACTCGGACTAAGTGCATTAGAAAGTATACAAGCAGGTAATCCAGTGATTGGATTTAAATATGGTGCCTTAACAGACTTTATTCTCGACCAACACGATTTAAGTAAAAATAATTTAAATCAAATCCTTCAATCCCCTAACTCAAAACAACCACCAAACTACAAGTTTCAAACTAAAGAAAACTGGCTAAATCAGATTAAAACTCTACTCCCGCAAAACACAAAGAAAATAGCACTTTTAAACGATCACCTAGAACAAATTGGCGGTGCTGAAAAGCATCTACACCAAATCGCCAACCTACTACAAGAAAATGGCTACGAGGTAAAAGTCCTTACTAATACCTCAAAAATCAAAGCAGAATTAACAGACTTTAAACCAGATGTAATTTGGGTCCACAATTTTTTACGAAAGTTAAAACCAAAAACACTTAAATTAATCAACCAATTCCAAGCTTTTAAAATTCACACCATTCACGATTTAGGATTATTCACGACCTTTCCTTCCAAATTCAAAAATCAAGATTTACTCCCCCCAACAAACTCCTTTTTTGACTTCTACAAAACAAATACCGCTCCCCTACCACTTGCAATATACAAATGGATAAGACTAATTAAGCCTTCAATGAAAGAACTTCAAAAGTTTAATTCAATAATAGTTTTACACCAGTTTTACCGAAACAGTGCAAAAGTATACTGTCAGCAAGACCCAATAATCTTGCCACATTTTATAGGCTAAAACTTAGCAATCTAATACACATAACTTTTGGCCAATCCGACGGCGCCGTCGGATTAAAAAATTCTGCCACATTTTATAGATTAAAACTTAGCAATCTAATACAAACAACAAACTTAATAATCCGACGGCGCCGTCGGATTAAAATTCAAAGATCTCAACAACACCT
>CALQZM010000073.1 GCA_943349385.1 Candidatus Peribacteria bacterium | reverse complement strand
TTTTTAGATTGCTTTCGTAACTTCGACTAGCAACAGCAGATCCAAATACTGTAAAGGATTTTCGGCTATTATGTTCTTGGTCTGTATTGATTGTGACAGTAGTTTGGTAGTCCCCTGGATGTTCAGGTTTAAATTTAACTCTTAAGGTTCCTTCTTGGTTCGGATCTAAGGTTATATACTTTTTATTATTTGCACCTAAATCTGCTTCAAATGGCTCGTCACCATTATTTGTAAGATTAATTTTAATATCTTTTGTTCCAGTATTTTTAAGAATTATTGTTTCAGTTTCTGATTTATTGGTTTCGATTGTTCCGAAGTCAATTTGTGATCCACCTAAAATACTTAATTCAGTATATTGTGGACGATTTGATTCCCCTGCTGTAGCTGTCATTGCAACTCTAAATGTTTGACTTAAATTATTGCCTGAAGCAGATATGTTTAAATTTTCGGTGAAAATTCCTGTTCTAGTAGGTGAAAATTCTATTTCGTAGGTATAGGACTGGTCTGGTCGAAGCGTTTGACCTCTTGTACTTGAAAGAAGGTTGAATTGGCTATTACCACCAATATTTGCTGATATTGTAACGTCGGTAGAATTATTGTTGGTTACTGTTAAGGTACTGATTGAGTTTTCTTCAATTAGTGTATTAGGAAATTGAATTGAATTTCTTGAAAGTGTTACACCCCCGTTTGAATTGGTGTCAGTAGCTACTGCTTGTAATCTTATTACTTTTACTTCTCCTGTTTCTAGATTGGTAAGGTCAAAAGTAGATTCAAAGTATCCTGATTTATTTGGACTAAAATTTACAGTAAAACTTCGAGATGATTCAGATTGAATTGTAAATCTAGTACTTGAAGGATAACTAAACGGACTTGAAGGTAAATCGCTTATTTGAAGCGATCTGTCTGAGTTAGAATTGTTTTCTATTGTAAGATACGCTGTACTGGTGTTGCCTACTCTGGTATCGCTGAAGCTAATAACCTCATTGTTTGGATATACTACTATTTCTGGATCATTTAAAAAGGGTCTTGCAAGTAGTGATCCGGGAATAAGAATTCCTATTACTAGAATTGCTGATAGTGTTTTGGCGATTCGGTCTTTTTTGTTACTGGTAAACATATTTTTGTATTATTAGTTTAAAAAGGACTTTACTTTAACGGAAATACTTGTTTTTGTCAAGTAGAGTTAAGTTGGTAGTTTACTTGTGATTTTGATTTCTTTTTTTGCAAGTGCAGAGTGTTTTCGAGTAATCTCGTGACCACTTCCGTCAACGGAGGAATCCATATTTTGTGTTCACTAATTAGGTTAAGAATTTAAGCCTATTTGCATGAATGCAATCGGATTTTGAAATTAGTACATTTTTTTAGTTTCTTGTAATTTTACGACATCGTTTTAAGATTTATTCATTAATATCAAATAAGTAGAATATGTTTTAAAAACCTTATGCTCACCGACTCCAGCGAAATTTTTTATACTTGTTTTAGCCACAATAAATAAGCGACATTTTAAAAATGACCTAGTATTTTATTATTAGGCCATTTTTAGTCTGAATTTAGCTTTTCGGCGTTTCGAGTTTTAGTCTAGTGCCCCTTGATTGATTAGTATTGAGTTATACAAGATTGAAACTGCATCTGATCTTGTGGCTATACTTAGAGGATTAAGTCTAATTTTGTATTCCGCATAGACATCTAGTGTATCTTTAAACCAAGGATCTTGGTAGTCGTTGTTTTTAAATCCTGGAATTAGGGTTTCAGCTGCAATTTTACCTACTTCAGCTTGGGTGGCTTGACCGTAAGGATCTAGTCTTCTGCCACCATCTTCACCTTTACCTCTAATTACTTCTTTTAATGAGCTAACTGGAGCTAACCACCAATTGTTTTCTTTGTTGTTTATTACGTAGCTCGATAAATCTGTAAATTGTTCTAAGAACTGTTTGTCTACAGCGGTAGAGTTACCATTACCTAGTAATCGTGCTGAAATTGTGAAGTATTCAATTCTTAAAAGTTTGGCTTTTAAATTGGCGACTTGGCCTTTAGGTGTAGTTTGTCCTGTGAGGATTCCTTGTTCTTGAAGAAATGCAGCTTCTAGACAGTTTCTATCGGTAGGATTCATATCTATAAAATATTCTTCACATGAATTATTTGGTTGAAAACCAGCGCTTCCTCTTACGCTTCCACTTGTAGAATTTCGAGATGCTTTTAGCTCTATTTCACCAGTAATGGTTTCAGTTAATCCTTCTTCAGTTTGGGCATAAACTTTGTATTTATAGGTTCCAGCTTTTGGAGCAACTCTATTAGAATCAAGTGTTGTAGTGTCCCAGGTATAGGTTTCGGTTTCAGGACCTTCTATAGACTCGGTGTCTCTACCTAGGTCTTCACAGATTTCTTGAACATCATCATTTTCTGTGTCGTCGTCACAAGTTAAGGTGATCGTTTTTTTATAGTTGTCGGGACCATCAGTAATTTGAATAAATGCTAAAGGAAAATCATAGTCTTTAAAGTCTACTTCAAAATCTACTTTTGAGCCTAGATTGGCTTCGTCATCTACTTCTAAGTCAAACAGGTTAGTAGCTTCAACTTGAAATTGAAATGAGGCTACATTCGATAATGTTACAGGTGTAGCTATAGATTGGCATTGTACGAATAAAGTTTCACTTCTCGTACTTAAGTCTTTTACTTCAGTATGTTTAGAATTGTTAGGAGTAGTTGCAGGGGCAGTTTGTGCTACCATTACTTGTGAGTTCGTAGTTGTTGTATACAAGTCTGTGCTATTTGTGTTAGCCCATTTACAGATTGCAGGCTCATTAGTAGTAGCAATTAGTGTTACTTCTTCTGTTCCGGCTTCAAATGTTGAACGGCTACTAGGTGCTGGATTGGTAGTTAAGGTGACTGTGAAAGCAGCTGGTAAGTCGTTTACGGTAGCATTAAAAGTTATAAATTCTGGATTTGGTTTATATAGGAGGGTTGTAGTAGTTGAGGTATGGGTTAATTTAAAGCTAGTAGAAGTAGTAGTTTTACAGTTTGCAGGGATTGGTGATGTACTTGTAAATATTTTATTTGTAATTGTTCCTGTGATTAGACAGGTACTAGTGGTTGTAATGAATTCAACTTTCGCTGGGCCTTGGTAAGTAGAATTTGTACCTAAACTTAAAGTTAAGATTTGTCCTATAGTCCCAGTGATAGCAGGTGTTGTAGTAACTGCTCCTAATGAAGTTTGAGTTAAATTAATAGGGAAAATATATGTTTTGAATTGATCTGAAAATAAATTTAAT
>CALQZM010000072.1 GCA_943349385.1 Candidatus Peribacteria bacterium | reverse complement strand
TTGTGCAATTAAAGCAGTATCAGTTGTGTTAGCAGCATCAAGGATATTATCATTGATTAAAGTTGTTTTAATCTGCGTTTTTTCTGCATCGGTAAACGGAACTAATACTCCTTCGGCATTATAATGCATGTGAGTGTTTAGTGGGTTTTCGGCTAAGAAAGTATCTACGAATCCGCCCATTACTTCTTGAGTAACCCTATTGATTCCGTTTAATCTTCTTCGACCTTGAACTTCGCTTAATTGTCTAAAAGTATTTGGCATTAAGACACTTTCTAAATACATTATTAATTGATCTGAAATTTCTGGAGTAATATTATCGTTCGGATTTTCATCAATATATCTACTGAGTAAAGTTCTGAATTCTACCGTATTTAAAGTCCCATCTGTTTGGGCAGTGGTTATAGCTCTTAATTCAGTCATAAATGCATTGTTCTCTAGTAACCTTGTGCTGATTGCGGTCATTTCTGGAGTTACTGGAACTCTAGTTAAAGAATTCGAAGAATCAATTGAAGCGAAAAGTGCAGTACCGGCAGCAATTTCTGCTTGATCGAAATTTAAGGCAGAGTCATTTTGACTACGAATTGCTTCGACTTGTTGTAAGTATCTAGTTCGCGCTTCGGGTGAACTATTGAAATATGGTGATTCAGTCGAATAAGTTTGACCGTTTACTACTCTAATAATATCTTGATTAAATGGATTTTGAATTATTTCAGAAGGTGCAATAGGTCTATTGGTAAAGCAAATTGAAACTGATGATAAATTTGCTCCGCTGGCATTTGTAACTTCACTTCTAGTAATTGCAAGGTCACGAGGCGGCATTGATTGACCTGGTCCAAAATCAATACCAATTCGATTGTGTCTTAGTCTAACTAATTTTATTCCTAATGCTGGATCAGTATATATATTGAACTCACGGTTACTTGTATTGTTTAGAGTAGAGTCATCGTTTATTTCATTAAGGCTAAATACATAATCTATACTGGTGTCTCCTCTTTGAGTGGCTACTGCTATTTCGGTTTCGCTTGGCAAAGAAAAATGCAATCCAATGCTATTTTCGACATTGTTAAGTCTAGCAAGTCCAGATTCATGAGTGATTTGGGCTAAATCGTTGCCTTCTGGAGCGGTACTTCTAACGACTTCTCGAGCTCCAGTTGCACCGTCGTAATTTATAATACCACTGTCAGAAATTAATACTGAGTTTCCAGTGGTAGTGCTATCTGATTCGGCCAACGCAGAAAATTGAGTTTCTAAGGTAGATCTAATTAAGGCTTGATTGCCGGCTTCTGCTTGAGATGCCCCGATTTCAGAACTATAAAACCATTTTGTACCTGTAGGGATAGTTACTTTTAAAGTTGGGACAAATATCGGAACTCCGCCAATGACTCCGGCGTTGATTCCAATTTCCCATCCTATACCTCTTGTATTTTCAACTCCATAATTATGAAGTTCTTGGCAAATTTTTTCGATGAAATAAATTTTTATATTGTTTTTAACTGCATCGCTGGTATTTGCAAATTCTGCTGGTTGGTTTGCAAATATTTGGGTAATAATTGTTTGTTGGTTCGCAATTGTAAGAATATCTTCTCGCGACATATTGCCTGAAGAAATTCTATTTATTTGATCGCTAGTTAAACTGGAAACAATAGATTCAGCACCTCGTTCCATAGCGGAATTAATGTTGTGTTCATAAGCTCTACCAGCGTTAAGTCCGCCAAATACACCTGGAATTCCCATGTATAATCCGCCAGTAACTCCTGCTCCGACTCTAAATCCATTTTCTGTAGTATAGTTAATTGTGCCTGATGCCGTTATTGTTCCGATCCCAACTTCAAGTCCTGCATGACCGCCAGTTCCTTGATCTGGAATATTTCTAAAATTTATACCTATTACTGGGGTTAATCCTGGCTGGGGTATTTGGCTTGAACCAATTGTTCCAATTGATGCACCAACTGTTAATTGGCCATCAGCGCTACGGTATACAGTAAAGTTTTGTTCGATAGCACCGCTAACATCAGATAAACTTATAGGTGGAGTAGTTAGGTTAAGACCTGCTAACAAAGTTAGTACTTCATTAGTTAAGGCTGGTGCATTTTCGCCTCGTAATTGTTTGTTGGCTTGAATTGCAGCTAGTACTGCCCTGTTTTGTGGACCTGCTGAAACTGATTCTAAGGCAGTCCTATCTACAGAATTTTGTAGATCTCTACTCATTTCAAATCCGTATCTAATTAAACTAATTTCATCTGGAGTTAAGCGACGAGGCGTATTTATATCAAAATTGGCTGTGTTTAAAGTTGATAGTCTTCGTCTATCTGCTGGACTAACTCCTGGACGCATCATGACTGATGTTTTACCATAATTAATTAATTCAGTTAAAGTAGTTTCGAGTTTTGCCATATCGTAATTTACTGTACCTGCTTCGAAAGTTCTAATTTGAGCAAGTAGGTAGTTTTCCATTGCGGCATCTGAGTAACTACGATTAGTTAAATCGCCTTGGTTTTCACCTTCGCCATTACCTGCGGCCACAAGATCAGGAGTGAGTTCTCTGTATCGATTCCTAAACAATCCACCATATTCTTGAACTGGACCATTTAGTCTATTTGGGAATATTTGATCTAAATAATTTTCAACCGTAGAATCGTTCAAAATTTCAGCGTTAGTACCTAGCTGAGCTGGAGATAATCTTGAGATTGCATCTAAAGCCTCTACTCGATCTTCTAGCCATGCGTCTTTAAAGTTGCTATAGTCATCGTTTTCTCTTAAATCATGAATTGCTTCTACTAAATTGTTGGTGTTTCGATTGCCGTCAAATAGATCAGGATAATCATTTAATAGTTTTAGAATTGTTATTTTATGTGGCCCAAGATTAAGTATAAAAATAGTTGGATTTGCACTTAAATTTAATTGTTGTGAATTTTCTGCATCTCGTTCAAAACCTGGTTCAATAATTCCTTGTGCAAACATGCTATTCGGATCTCCGTATATTTCTGTAAGAATTGCTAGTAAAGTAATTTGGTCATTTTCATTTTCGCGATTGAATGGAAATTCTGAGTCAGTGCCATTAACTTGAGCATAGTCAGCTTCGATACTATTATTTAGTGCTGTATCAATATTTGCTTCTTCGATGTAATTTTTTTCGATTATAGTAGGTTGTTGCCATCTTAAATCAGGTATTTTAGTTAAAATTTGTTGAATATTAGAGAAAGTATTTCTCATAACTGCTAATTGAGCTCGTTCAGTTGGAGTTATGGTAGTGGCTGTTTCTTTTGCAATTAAACCATTTAGTTCGGTTAAGAATTGTTGAAAAGTTCTTGGTGAGTTTTCGGCTTCGTTTATTTGATTTTCGAGTTGTCTTTTTTCTTGGCGTAATGCTGTAAGACGAGCAGTTTTACCTGCATCATCATCTATATAGAGTAAATTATCACCTCGTAGTCCTGAAATTTCTGTTTCAACTGTTTGTAAT
>CALQZM010000071.1 GCA_943349385.1 Candidatus Peribacteria bacterium | reverse complement strand
TAGATACTTTTTTAAAATTAAAATCGGCAATTTTTTTAAAATCAGCGCCAATTTGGGTTAAGTCTCGGGCAATTTTAAGAGTATAGGGTTTGGTATTACTATGTTGAAAACTTCCTGTGTCTGTATAAATTCCGTTTAATAGGCAGGTTGCCATTTCTGGAGTTATTACAATGTTTGAATATTTAAAATATTTGTATAGTAAACTCGTTGTAGAAGTTTCGTCTGGATCTATAATATTAAGGGTTCCAAACTGATCATTGGAATAATGATGATCTATACATATAATTGGTTTTCTTGTTCTTGTTAATTCAGGATAGGTTTCAAAAAATCTTACTAAATGTCTTGCACCAGCATCTACTACAATAACAGTATCAAAGTCCTCAAGTAGAAATTCTTTAGTAAAAGAATCTATTTCTGGTAAAAATGAAAAATTTTCAGGAATTGCATCAGAACAAGCAGAAACTACGTTTTTTCCTAAATTTTTCAGGTAAAGTCTAAGGGCAAGATTTGATCCTGTTGTGTCACCATCTGGACGATTATGAGAAATAATAACTATATTATTGGCATTCTCAATCAAAGAATTTAAGGACTCGAATTGTGGGTGTAATTTAGGATTCATTTTGTTTGGTTTGCTAGCAAGTAATTATAAACCCTTTAACTCCTTTTGTAAAGCATAGTTTGAATATATCTGTAAAATCATTGATAATTTTGGTAGTTTACCAATATATTAACTTATTATTTCATGAAGAAAATCAAAGTTTTGTTTATGGGATCAGGTTTGTTTGCTCTTGAAGTGTTTAAGGTACTTGAAAATGATGAAAATATTGAGGTACAAGCAGTTTTTACTCAACCAGATAAGCCAGTAGGTCGAAAGAAGTTATTTTGTGCTACAATTGTTGGTAAATACGCAGAAGATGCTAATTTTCCATTATATAAAGCTGAAAAGTCCGTCGAGATTTTAAAAGTATTTGATACTAATTTTGATGAAACAGATAAACCTGATTACATTGTAGTTGCAGATTATGGGGTTATTTTGTCAGAAAAAGTGCTGAACTTGCCTAAAAAGTTGTGTTTAAATGTTCATGGCTCATTGTTACCTAAATATAGAGGCGCCTCACCCGTTCATGCTGTGATATTAGCTAATGATTTAGAAACAGGCGTTTGTATAATTACAATGGAAAAGGGACTAGATACGGGTCCTGTGTGGGGAGAGAAACGTATTAAGTTGGATGTAAACGAAACCTATGAGTCATTATTGATGCAGTTAGGTAGCTTAGGTGGTGAGCTTGTTGCATCTTTGCTGCCAAAAATTGACTTAAATAAGGAGTTTAAACCTCAAGTACAAAATGAATCAAAGGCAAGTTTTGCACCTAAAATTAAAAAAGAAGATGGATTTGTAGATTTATCATCTGTAACTGCAACTGAGTTTTGGTCAAAATATCGTGCTTATAGTACTTGGCCTAAAATCTATATTGAAATCCAGAATTTAAAATTTGTATTAACTAAAGTGGAAATCTTTAACGAAGTAATTGAGTCCCCTGTTGCTATGGATATTTTAAATAAAACTAAACTATTTTTTTATAAGAAGAAATTAATTTTAAAAATAGCAGATAAATTTTTTCTAATCGATAAATTCAAACCTGAATCTAAATCTGAAATGGATCCATATTCTTTTAGTCTTGGTCATCCGGAATTTTTTCAAACAATAGACTAATAAGCACAAAAATAATTAATCCATTTGGATTGGTAAATATATAATGATCGATCAACATTATTAATATCACAGCGCTAGCTATTAAGCGGCTTTTTCTGGAAATATTTATAAGTATTTTAGTTAATAGAAAGATCCCTACCAGTCCGAAATTTTGCAATAAAAATATAAATGAATTATGTACTGGTTGAATTTCCCAAGGTAAAGTTTTTAGATTATTATAAAAAATTAAACTTGAATTTGTATCTCCTAGTATAAGTGTTAAGAAATTTAAATTTTCAATGAAATTAATTGAAAAATTTTTAAGTAGGGCAATCCTATCTGTGACACTTTGGTAATTTATATCTGAAATTCTCAATAATACTATTAGTCCTAAAATGGTGATTAGTAATAGAACCCATTTAGTATTTTTATTGTTTAACAATATTATTGTATTGGCGGTAATTGCTCCTAAAGATAAAGTTGTAAGGCTGCTTAAGTAAGTAATTAAGGGTAATGTTTTGGGGTTAAGTTTTTGGGTAATTATGCTGGATGCTAAAAACAAGTAGCCTAAAAAATTTGGGCTTTGGGTTGTTCCGTATGGTCTTAGTAAAGAAAACTCATCAAATCTAATTTTACTAATTCCTTTAGTGGATTCCGAGATTACTGGTTCGCCCAGAAATGTTAGCAGTTTTAAGTTGGTATTTGATTGAAAAACTAATTGATATAAAACTAAAATTGATTGAAAAAATATTGAATAGGTAAAGTATTGATAGGTTTGCAACCTTTGGCTTTTATTTAGGTTTGTAATTATTAAGTAGGTTGCTAATGCAGACAAACTACTAAATAAAAAAGTTAGGTTTTGAATTAATGAGTTTATACTCAAATATATTAGCAATAACACGATCCAATTTTGCTGAAGTTCTAATTTGAGTTTTTTCTTACTTAAGATTATAAAAACGCTTGATACTAGAATCAATATTATTGAAATTGTAACATTAGTAGTTTGAAGATCTTGAAATTTCCCAAAGAAAAACCCGGGATAAGTCAATTCCAAAGATTTTTGAAATGGAATTAATATTATTCCAAACAAAAAAATTATATATGGACTATTTTTTAAGTTTGTTTTTACTAGGTGGATAAGCCCCCTCATTTGGTATTAGATTATCGAGTTCGTTTTGACTTTCAACCAATAAATTTCTTGAATTCAGACTTGGATCTTTATTTAATGCTGCATTATCTAATAATTTTTTTATAATTTGGTTAGTTTTGTTTTCGTCATTCACGATAAAACTTTCGGCAATTCCTAATTGGGTAGCAAACACACCAAAGATTGAATTTTCTTTTTGTTCGGCAATTAGTTCTCTTCTTGAAGTTGGTTTAAACTCTTTTTTATAATATTCTCGTAAATTATCTGGATCAGCTAAAAATGTAATAAGTTTCCAGCTTAATTCGGCATTTTTTGAATTTCTTGTTACGCTTTCTGTATAGTAATTTGCTAGTGCAATTGGCGTTTCTTGGTTTTTGAATTGAGGTAAAGATGTAATTTTAATATCTTTTGTACTTATAACGTTTTTTTCTCCATTTCGTTTTGCTAATTCAATTGTATTTAATAGATCTTGGTATAGATAGGAGTATCCAAATATCATAGCAGTTTTATTTGTAACAAATGCGTATAGTTCTTTTTCGTTTTCGCTCCCTAGGTTGTCTGCCCAAACTGGAGTGTTTGAATTGCTAAAGCTGCTATAAAAGTTTAGTAGTTCAGTTGTTTTTGTGTTGTTGGCAATGTTTACTC
>CALQZM010000070.1 GCA_943349385.1 Candidatus Peribacteria bacterium | reverse complement strand
TAATTGTAAATGGATTTATTGAGCCAATTGTTCGTGAATTACCACTAGAGTATGCAGTTGAATTGAATAGGTTAATTGAGTTAGAGATGGAGGGGTCAGTTGGCTAAAATTAAATTTTCTCGATCGGCTTCGCCCTGCTGCAGATGATACTCGAAAATTTAATTTTATTCATAAACTCTTAAGTAATTACAGAAAATAAATATAAAAAAAATTATGACTCAGGTGTTTTTAAAACCAGGATTTCAAAAAGTGACAAAAATGCAATCGCGGCTAGGTGCTACAAACTTTAAAGATGTATTAACTAGCGGAAAGATTGATGCTGGGGATTTTGAATTTGTAGATCAAATAGCCAATTTAAGCCTTAGTCCATTTGAATTGTTTTCTACTAAATTGAATCCATTAACTGAGTTTGTAAAACAAAATGTTACTAATTTTAGATTAGTTCATATTACTGAAAGTAGTGATGAACCGATTGTAATTGAAGTAAAAAAATTAGTTCATACAATTGTTGTTGTTGCTGAAAATATAAAGGCGCAGATTATATTTGATGGTGAAGATTCTTGTTTTGCTTCAGCTGAAATTTATTTAAAAAAGAAGGCAAATTTGAAGGTAATTTTATTGCAATTAAATTGTGTTGAATTTAATTTTTCTTGCTTTAGAACAAAACTTGAGGCTGGTGCAAGAATTGAATGGTTTTTAAACTATTTTGCCATTACAAATGCTTATTCATTTGTCCAGAATTGGTTAGTCGGTGAACAGGCGAAAAGCGATATACACTTAGTTTCTGCTTCAAAAGCCAATGAAGTGTCTGATTTTTTTGCGGGTAACTGTTTTGATGCTAAAAATTGTAAAGGTGAAATTTGGGCTAAAGGTGTTGCTCAAGGAAAATCAAAAATGTCATTTGTGGGTGAAATTGAAATTACCTTAAAAGGTGGTGGGACTGATTCTTATTTGAAAGAGGATGTTTTAATGTTAGATGCAACTTCTAAAATTGAGGCGGTTCCTTCGTTAGAAATTAAAACTAACGATGTTAAAGCAGGACATGGCGTGTCTATTGCTCGTTTAACTGATGACAAATTATTCTATTTGACTAGTCGTGGTATTTCGACTGAAGAGGCAAAAAAATTAGTCTTAGCTGGATTTTTAAGAGATGGGTTTTCTAAAATTAAGCTGCCTGAAATTATTGCAAAATTAGATGCATTAATTGATTAGATAAGTTCTGAATATCTTTCGGCTCTGTCGCAAATTATGGTAACTATGTTTTTAATGCCACGGTCCTTTAGTTGTTTAGCTGCATAATAGTTGGCACCTCCTGAAATTCCGCATAAAATGCCTATTTTGGCTAAATCTTTAGCAGCTTGAATGGCTTGTTCCGTTGACACTGTAGCAACTTCTGTAATGATGCTGATGTCCATTAGTTCGGGAATGAATCCGTCTCCAATGCCTTGAATTCCGTGAGGTTGACAATCTTCGGCGGGCGTTCCGTTTAGAATTGCGCTTTCAACTGGTTCAACTGGAATAAGTTTAATATTGGGGAACTTTTCTTTTAATTTTTGTCCTGCACCCATAAATGTTCCACCTGTCCCAACACCTGCTACAAAGGCATCAAGTATAATATTATTAGGCAATTGGTTAATTATTTCGGTTCCAGTAGTTTGGTAATGGCACTCAGTATTAAGGGGATTGGCAAATTGATTAGGGGTAAAATATCCTTTTTCTTTCACGAGTTGATCCCTAAGTTCGCAGGCACCTTGAAAGTCAGATGGCCCTACTTCGATTAGTTCTCCGCCAAAAAATTTAATCATATTTTTTCGAGATTGGCTCATGTTTGAGGGCATTACAACTATCATTTTTAGACCAAATACAGAACATGCCCAGCTCATCGCGATTCCTGTGTTGCCACTTGTAGCTTCTATTACAGTATCGCCTTTTTTTATAATCCCTGCATTAAGACTGTGATTTAGAATGTAGGCCGCTATTCTGTCTTTAATGCTTCCAGTTGGGTTGAATGTTTCTAGTTTTCCGTAAATTCCTGGTTCGATTTGGATTAAAGGTGTATTGCCAGTGAATTCTAGTATATGCATGATATTTTTTAAATTAACGGCAGGATAATAACAAAATTTATTAATAAAATTCAATTTAAACTGCTAGAAGTTTGTATTTTTGTCGATTTTTGGCTATGAATATGTTAAAATATAATTAGTAATAAGATAAATATTTGTCTATGAATGTTCATTTAGCTGGTGGTGAGGTATATAAAAAAGATTTTCCTATATTTTTGAGTAATCCAGGTTTAATTTATTTAGATTCTGCATCTTCAGCTCAAAAGCCAAAATCGGTGATTGAGGCGGTAAGTAATTTTTATGAAAATGATTACGCCAATATTCATAGAGGCTTATATCCTTTGAGTGATAGGTCCACTGAATTATTTGAAGATGCTAGGAAAACTGTGGCTGATTTTTTAAAAGCTGAAAGTCCTGATCAAATTGTATTCACTAAGAATGCTACAGAAGCGATTAACTTAGTTAAATATGCTTGGGCGGAGCAACATTTGAATGCTGGTGATACCGTTTTAATCACGATTATGGAGCATCATGCTAATTATGTTCCTTGGTTTGATTTAGCGCAAAAAAAAGGTGTAAATTTAAAAGTTGTTGAATTAAATTCTGATGAGTACGTTACGGCAGATGAGGTTATTGCTCAGATTGATGATACTGTAAAATTAGTGGCGATTACTCAAATGTCGAATGCTTTGGGAGTAAAATTAGATGCTAATAGAGTAGTTACGCATGCACGTAATTTAGGGATTAAAACTTTAGTAGATGCTAGTCAAAGTGTTGCACATAGTCCGCTAGATGTAACTGAGATTGGTGCTGATTTCTTAGTATTTTCAGGTCATAAACTGTATGCCCCTAGCGGAGTAGGTGTTTTGTGTTTAAGTAAGGATGCTATGGACTTTATGCCGGCTTTTTTAATGGGTGGTGATATGATTAAATCAGTAAGTCTTACTGAAGTTTTGTATGCAGATGCGCCAGCTAGGTTTGAGGCTGGGACTCCAAATATTGAGGGGGTGATTGGTCTTGCTGCTGCAATAAAATATTTGAATAAAATTGGAATGGATTGGATTGAGTTAAATGATGCAACCTTAGCAGATTATGCTTTTGATAAATTAATTGAGCTAGGTAGTATGGTTAGAATTTTAGGTCCTCGAACTAAAGGGCTTAGAGGCTCTGTGGTAAGTTTTGAAATGAAAGATGTACATGCACATGATGTTGCTCAAATCTTAGCTGATAATGGTGTTTGCGTGCGTGCAGGCCATCATTGTGCGCAGCCTTTAATGCAAGCACTTGGGGTTGTATCCTCGGTAAGGTTTAGTTTTGGATTATATAATTCAATTAGTGATGTTGATAAAGCAATTGAAGTTTTAAAAACAATTCCTAATATTTTCAAAAGATAGTTATGAGTAATATTTATATGCAAAATATATTGGATCACTTTCATAATCCTGAAAATTATGGAGAGTTGAAAAATGCAAATCGCCATACTCTAGAGCATAATCCTGTT
>CALQZM010000069.1 GCA_943349385.1 Candidatus Peribacteria bacterium | reverse complement strand
GGCACTGAACATCTCTTGTATGCATTGGTGTCGCAAGACAATACTGCTGCAACTGTAATTCTAGAGAATATGAAAATTAATCCTGTTCATATTAAACAACAGATTGTTGAGGTTTTTTCAAGAAATCAAGATCAAACTGATCAAAGTGTAGGTATGCCGAATACAATGAATCCGCTTGAATTTTTTCTTACTGGATTGCAAGGAGTATTGTCTGGTAACGACAAACAGTTTGATGATGCTTATAAGCATAAAAGCCCTCAATCAAGCGCTAAAAAGATAAAGTCAAAGACTCCAACTCTAGACTATTTCACTCTGGATTTAAACGAACATGCAAGAGCAGGAAAGATTGATCCAGTAATTGGTAGGTCTGCCGAAGTTGAGAGATTAATTAGTATCTTAAATAGAAAAACAAAAAATAATCCAGTCTTAATTGGAGAGCCAGGTGTTGGTAAGACTGCAATCGTTGAGGGGTTGGCATCTAAAATTATTGCTGGTGAGGTACCTGATGCAATGGTTGGAATGAGAATTTTAAGTTTATCTATGGGGTCTGTAGTTGCAGGTACTAAGTATAGAGGTGAATTCGAGGAAAGAATTAAGCATATTATTGAAGAAGCAATTTCTGTTCCGAATGTTATATTGTTTATTGACGAATTACATACTTTAATTGGTGCTGGTTCTGCAGAAGGTAGTTTAGATGCTGCTAATATTTTAAAACCTGCCTTATCGAGAGGGCAAATTCAATTGATTGGTGCGACTACTACAACTGAATACAGAAAAAGTATAGAGGCTGATACGGCCCTAGAAAGAAGGTTTCAGCCAATTATTGTTGAAGAGCCTTCAAAAGTAGATGCAGTTAAAATTTTATCTGGACTACGTGAGTCTTTTGAAGATCATCATAATTTAATGATTTCTGATAGTGCAATTGAGCAAGCTGTGACTTTGTCTGCTAGATATATCACTGACAGATTTTTACCTGATAAAGCAATTGACTTGATTGATGAAGCTTGTGCCTTAAAGAGAGTAACTACTGTAGAGAATAAAGATGAATTAAAGGGTGCTCAAGAGAAATTATCTAAAATTATTAAAAAGAAAGAGGAGTCCGTCTCGAATCAAAATTATGAAAAAGCTGCACAGCTTAGAGATCAAGAGTTGACTTTAATGGCAGAAATTGAAAAATTAAAACAAACTAAAACTCCAAGAGAAAAAAGGCAGCAAATTAATGATGATGATATTGCTTCGGTAATTTCAAAAATGACTGGTGTGCCAGTAACAAGATTACTAAGTGATGACATTAAAAAATTAAACACCTTAGAAGAAACTTTGCATCAGCGTATTATTGGACAAGAAGAAGCTGTAAGGGAAGTCTCTAGAGCAATTAGAAGGTCAAGGGCCGGCATTGCTGATCATAGACGTCCAATTGGCTCGTTTATTTTCTTAGGTCCTACTGGAGTAGGTAAAACAGAATTAGTCAAAGCATTGGCCAAAGAAGTTTATAATGACGAAAAGGCCCTGATAAAAATTGATATGAGTGAATTTATGGAACGCCATAATACTTCTAGGTTAGTTGGTGCCACAGCAGGCTATGTAGGATATGAAGATGGTGGACAATTAACTGAGCAAGTAAGACGAAAACCATTTTCTGTCGTTTTATTTGATGAAATTGAGAAAGCACATCCCGAAGTTTTTAATTTAATGTTACAAATACTTGAAGATGGAATCTTAAGCGACTCAAAAGGCAAGAAAGTGGATTTTTCAAATACCATTATTGTAATGACTTCTAATATTGGTGCTGATAAGTTAAATAAGAAAGCTTCGCCAATGGGTTTTAGTCTATCTAAAAAAGAAATTGATGTATTCACTAAAGAGTTCAATGCTACAAAAGAAGATATTTTAGAAGAACTAAAACGTCGGTTTAGACCTGAGTTCCTAAATAGAATTGATAAAACTATTATCTTTGACCCGCTTACTCATGATAACGTTAAGCAAATAGTTAAGCTTCATTTAAATAACTTACAGGTTCGTCTTGATGATAGAAAAATTAAGTTAAAAGCTACTGATGGTGCTTTAGATATATTAGCTAATTTAAGTTATGATCCAGAATATGGCGCGCGTCCTGCTCGTAGAAAGATTCAAGATTTAATTGAGGACAATATTACCCAATTAATACTTGACGGTAAACTAAAAGACGGTAAAACAGTAAACATTGTAAAAAAGAATGGTTCTGTAGAACTGAAAATATCTTCAAAGTAGGGACTTAGGCCCCTACTTTGCTTGCTTCTCCAAAGTGCTTTTCGTGCCATTTCTTTCTTTGATTGAACTTGGATTTAAATAATTTTTTAGCTTCTTCTTGGTTGTAATTACCTTCTTCAGTTACTAGGCAATATATAGCTGAAATTGAAATTCTATCGTGCGAAAATTTTATTCGTTCATATGTTAAGCATTCTTTTAAACTTTTACAGCTTTTAAGTTGCTTTACTTTATTTCTAGAATGTTCTTCAGATGAAATCCAAAGTGCAAATTTTGTAGTAGTTAAGAATATATATATTGGTATTTTTATTCCATGGAACTCTGCTACTACTGAATTAGTACCTGCGTCAGTAATAAAATAGTGCTTATCGTTAAAAGTTAGTCCTCCTAAGAATACTTTCGTTATTTCTTCTTCGATGTGAGAGAGCATAAATTCTGGTACAACGTAAAATGTAATTCCTTTTTTATTTAAAAATTTAATTATGTCTAAGGTTTTCTCGTTTTCTTGTTCAGCTACAACAATTTTGAATTTCTTGCCTTTTTTCTTAGCTTTTTCAATAATGTCCATTACTGTTTTACTATGAGAATGAATAAGTATAACATCCCCATCCGTAATGTGCTGGCATCCATTTCTTTTTACTTTTTCGGAATCTGTGATTATTTCTTTTTGCAGATCTTGGATTACTTTTCTTAGATAATCTTTAATTTTAACCGTACTAATTAATTTGTCTTTTTTGTCTTCGAGTTTATCCCAGATTTCGCAAATATAATAAATAACTATCCCCATTCTAGGTTTTGTACTTTTAATCATAAGCGCTAAATTCTTGAATTGTTCTATAAAGTCGTCTTGGTCTTTGGCTCGGAACGTATTTAAACAATCAGAAAGTGATTCTAGTACAATTTTGCATAATGCCGTAGTCCCTTTTTCGGCTTCGATATCTCTAAAGGTAGATGATATTTGTGTTTTTATTTCCATAGTTTAAATGTTAGCTGCGATTACTAAATAAATAGATGATACTAGTAAAGTAATTATTGTTATTGGCATACCGACTTTTGCGAAATCCAAGAAACTTATTTTGAGACCATGTTTCTTAGCTACATCTACGGCAAGTAATCCAGCAGATGAGCCTATTGGAGTACCATTTCCTCCTAGACATGCTCCAAGCGCTAACGACCACCACAGGAGGTCTAAATTAGGCGTTCCTGCTAAACTTGTTTGAAGTTGAAATATAACAGGTATCATAAGAGCTACAAAAGGAATGTTGTTAATTACTGTAGAGGCAAGACCTATAGACCATAGAATTATTAGTAATAATGCAGTATAGCTGCCTCCAAAGTTAGCAATCGAATCGGCGATTAATTTTAAGAATCCTACTTCTTGAAGCGCTCCTACTTGTATAAATAACCCAGTAAAAAATAATAATGAATCCCATTCTACTTCTTTTAAAGTCTCTAAAAAACTAATTTTCTTGAAAAG
>CALQZM010000068.1 GCA_943349385.1 Candidatus Peribacteria bacterium | reverse complement strand
TGCAATTAATGGAAAAGCCCGAAGTTGAATCTATTGATGGGTTGTCTCCGGCTATTTCGATTGATCAAAAAGCTGCTGGTCGGAATCCACGTTCAACGGTGGGGACAGTCACTGAAATTTACGACTACTTAAGATTATTATTTGCGAAAATTGGACATCCACATTGTCCTAAATGTAAAAAGCCTGTTCAACGCCAAAGTGTTAGTCAAATTGTAGAAGCGGTTGCCAATATGGCTGAAGGTAAAAAGATCCTATTACTATCTCCAGTAATTAAAGACCGAAAAGGTGAGCATATTAAAGTTATCGACAAAATTAAGCAGGATGGATTTGTGAGAGTGCGGATTGATGGTGAAGTGCTAAGCATAGTGGACTTGCCAGTATTAGAAGAAAATAAAAAACATACAATTGAAATTGTAGTGGATCGTTTGATAGTAAAGAACTTTAAAAAAGAAACTAAAAAATTGAGCAATGGCGAAGTAATAGACATTCCGAACCCTGATAGGTCGCGATTGTCTGACTCTGTAGAAACTGCTTTGCGATTTGGGGAAGGCGTGATGACAGTTTTAGACAATGATACGGGCGAAACAAACTTGTTTTCTGAGCATTTTGCCTGCATTGGCTGTGGAATTAATATTCCTGAAATTGAACCAAGAAGTTTTTCGTTTAATTCACCGCATGGGGCTTGCGAAGCGTGTCATGGTCTTGGGGTTAAGCAAGAAATTGACGACGAGTTAGTAATCCCAAATAAATCCCTAACTATTAACGAAGGGGCAATTGTGCCTTGGACTTCATCTACTACTGGAACAGATTGGTATCACTCAATTTTAAATGCGGTAGCTGAAAAATATAAGTTTTCGTTAGATGTTCCTGTAAGTAGACTAAAACCTGAACATCTTCAAATTATTTTAAATGGTACAGATGATATTAAATATAAAATAAAATTTGGTGGTGGGTCTTCGAACAAATTTTCTGGAACTTACGAAACTAATTACGAAGGTGTTATTCCTAATTTGGCACGACGTTATAAAGAAACAGATTCCGAATATGCCCGATCAAAAATCGAAGGATTCATGCGTGAAAATGTTTGTGAAACTTGTGAAGGTAATCGTTTGAAACCGGCTGTTTTGTCGGTAACTATTGATAACAAAAATATTATCTCGGTAACTTCGTTGTCAGTAATTAAATGTGCAGAATTTTTTAAGAAAGTTAAAATGTCTGAGACTGAAGCTCAAATTGCTAAAATGATTTTGACTGAAATTAGTTCACGATTGCAATTTTTACTTGATGTAGGGCTTTCGTATTTAACTCTAAGTAGAGCTGCGAACACTTTATCTGGTGGTGAAGCTCAAAGAATCCGGTTGGCTACTCAAATTGGATCAAAACTTTCTGGCGTCCTTTATGTTTTAGATGAACCTTCAATTGGACTACACCAAAATGATAACGAAAAACTAATTAAAACTTTATTAAATCTAAAATCCCTAGGTAATACCGTAATTGTAGTTGAGCACGATATCGACACCATGAACATTGCTGATCACATTTTAGATATTGGTCCGGGTGCCGGAAAACACGGCGGATACGTTGTGGCCGAAGGAACTCCGCAAGACATTAAAGACAACGAGAACTCAATTACAGGTGCTTATTTATCTGGTCGCCGAAAAATTGAAGCACCTAATAAACGAAGAACCGGTAACGGTAAGTTTTTAGAAATTATTAATGCATCTGAGCACAATTTAAAAGATGTAACTGTAAAATTCCCACTAAATACTTTTATTTCAGTAACCGGAGTTTCTGGTTCTGGTAAGTCCACTCTTGTAAATGACATTTTAGTGCAAGCAGTTAGTAAAGAAATTAATCGTGGTTCCAAAGCTCAACCAGGTGCGCACGAAAGAATTAAAGGAATTCAATATGTAGATAAAATAATTAATATTGATCAATCACCTATTGGTCGTACGCCAAGATCAAATCCAGCTACTTACACTGGAGTATTCACAGATATTCGGAATTTATTTTCAGAAACTCCCGAAGCAAAATTAAGAGGATACAAACCTGGGCGATTTAGTTTTAACGTTAAAGGTGGACGATGCGAAGTTTGTTCTGGTGATGGAATTAAAAAAATTGAAATGCACTTCTTACCAGACATTTATGTAGCCTGCGAGGAATGTCATGGACGCCGTTATAATTCAGAAGCACTAGAAGTTACCTATCGTGGTAAAAACATTGCCGACGTGCTTGAAATGACCGTAGAAGATGCCCTTGAATTCTTTAAAGCTATTCCAACTATAAGTACAAAATTACGAACCTTAGTTGATGTCGGACTTGGATACATTACAATTGGTCAATCCGCAACAACATTATCTGGTGGTGAAGCTCAAAGAATCAAACTTGCTACCGAATTAAGCAAACGTTCAACAGGATCGACTCTATACATTCTAGATGAGCCAACTACCGGTTTGCATTTTGAAGATATTAGAAAACTATTAGATGTACTTCAAAGACTAGTCGACAAAGGTAACACTGTAATTACAATTGAGCATAATCTAGACGTAGTAAAATGCGTAGATCACATTATAGATATGGGCCCAGAAGGCGGTGATAAAGGTGGTGAAGTAGTTGCAATTGGAACTCCCGAAGAAGTTATGAAAGTTAAAGCCTCTTACACAGGCAAATGGCTTAAAACAGTAATGTAGTAATCTTTTCGCAGATTTGGCTTCTATCTAGTACAAATTAATACCTAATATTTTTGCCTGCGTTTTTAACACTTTGTCAAAAGTAAGAATTGAGAATTTATATTTTTGCGCTAAAAATAATAACTGTAAATCTGGTATTGATAATTTTGTACTTGCAAATTTCTGAAAAAAATCCATAAATTCAAAGAATTCAACTGTTTCTAAATTATATATAAAAGGCTTTCGCGGGTCATTTTCTAATTCCCTATAAACTGCTTTTACAACTTTTTCATTTCTTCTAATAATTAAAGTTAAAAATTCTTTAATTATATCTGAAGGAATTAGAATTTGATCAGATGGAATTGTTAAATATTTTTGACGTGCTACTAAATGACAAGAATCTTGTTTTTCAACAAAAGCATATAAAACCGATGTATCTATTAAAATCATAAATCGTAAATTATACTGTCTATTTCTTTATTACTTAAACTTCCGCCTAAGTCAAAAGTTTTAAATTTATGCTTTAAAATTTTAGCGGGACTATTTTGAGCATCTAATTTTAATTCTTTTAAAACTATATTTCTTAGAAAGGTAGCTACAGGAAGTTTCTGTTTAGAAGCAGCTTGATTCATTGCTGCAATCGCTTCTTGCTCAAAATAAATTTGGATAGGTTTCTTAGTACGATTTACCGTGGAATGATTTAAAACTTGCATAAAAACATATTAAATACACCCTACATTATACATGTACATGTATAATGTAGTCAATTCCTTATGCTTCTTTTGTGTACCTTCGAAACCAGGTCAATTGTCTTTTGGCATAGTTACGGGTGTGCTGTTTAAAAAGTTTAATAGCTGTTTCTAAGTCCTGTTCGCCTTTTAAATAACTATTGATTTCTTTGTAGCCTATCGAAGTTAAGGCCGGTAACTCTTGGCCATATTGGGCAACCAATTTTTCAGTTTCTTGAACTAATCCACAACTAATTTGCTCATCAATTCGAGTTTCAATTTGTTGATAAAGTTTTTGGCGTTCAATTTCAATTACCTGCAATTCCCAATCAAACGGTGGTTTTGATTTTTTGGCTTTTTCTGATTTTGCTTCGCCATTATTTAAAGTTGTAAATTCAAGCGCACGAATTATTGAATAAACATTGTTTGGGTGAATTTTTTTTGCTTCAGTTGGATTAAGCTG
>CALQZM010000067.1 GCA_943349385.1 Candidatus Peribacteria bacterium | reverse complement strand
CTTCCGGCTAAAATACCTTTTAAGTTATGTTCGGTTCTGTGATTTAAAACGCTTATAAAACTGCCGAAAATGCTTCATAGTAGTCCGGCGAAAATTAAAATAACTGTAGTCATTATTGTGGTTGGTTTAATTTATTTAATTCTGCAGTTGCTCTTGTTTCGATTGAACTAGATCGATTGTTTTTTGCCAAGGTAATAGCTTGATTTAAATATGCTTTGGCTTGGTCAATATTTTTTTGGGCTATATTTAGGAGTCCTAGATTTAAAAAGGCAGCATCTAGTTTTGGGTCTAATACGATTGCTTGATTTAAATATTTTTCGGCTTCGGTGGAGTTGTTTAATTTGATTTGGGTCCAGCCAACTAAATTGTGGGCCATTGCAGTTTGCGGATAGTAGTTTAGAGCTTGCAAGGCGTAAGTGAGTGCTTTGTCAGGCGAAGAGGATTGTTCTAGGTTTAGCCAAACTATTTTGGTGTAATCTTCAATTTTTAATTGTCCTAATTCAGCCGCTTTTGCGTAATAATTATTGGCTTCTTGGTAATTTTTGTCTAAATAAAAGCTGTTGGCAATTTGAATATAGGTTTCTTTAGAATTATTGAATCCAAAGCTAGAGGCTTTTTGTAAACTTTCTATAGACTGTTTAGTTTGTTCGGATTTTTGTTGGGCAAGTCCTAAATAAAAATAGGTGTCTCCATTGTAAGGGTCAATCTGTTTTGCTTTTTCAAGTGCTTTGATTGCGTCTGCATTTTTATTACTAAGTAGGTAAGAATATCCTAACATTAGCCAGGCGTCTCGGTAATCATTTTTTTCTTGAATGCTGGCAAATAATAATGGACGAGCTAAAATGTATTCATTTTGGTTTAGCAGTTCTTTGGCTAATACAGCGTATAAATACGATCGTGGTGAGTCTGTAAAAGTTTTATATACTTCTAATTGTTCTTTTAGTTTTGTTGCTAATTTAGAGTAGGTAGTTGTGTCGTTTGTATTACCTGCGTTAGCCGGCTGACTTATGATTGCGTTTAATTTTTGTTCGGCAGCAGTGTCGTTTTGTATTAAGAAATTTAGTACCGCTCCAATTGTTTGGCTTTCGTCAGTAGTTTCTGTAATTGTGTCGTAAATTTGTTTAGCTAATTCTAAATTCTGATTGTTTAATGCAATTCTTGTGGCAATGGTTCTGCCTGAAGTGTTAAGCGGTCCTTTGATTTGGGCTTTGATTAGATTTTCTTCGGCATATTTAAGGTTATCGCTTTGTAAATAAACTTCGGCAATTCCAATTAAAGGTAGGTTACTTTTATTGTCGATTTCGAAGGCTTTAACATATTTGTCGATAGCTTTTTCGAATTTTCTTTCTTGCGCTAATTCTTTGGCTTCGGCAATCAGTACCGCGTAGTTTGGATTAGTAGATTGGTAAGTGTTTAAGTTAACTAATCTTTTGGACTCTGCTTTTAACTCAGTTTGAGGTTGAACGTTTTGGTATACTAAATATCCAGCTGACCCGATCATTGAAGCTGTACCTAAAATTAAAATTGTTTTTATAACTCTTTTCATATTCTTTTTTCTTACAATTTCAAAAATTAACTTATCGTGTATTATAATACTGTATTTTTCTAGAAATTAAAAATTTTAAATGAGAGTATTAGGAATTGATCCTGGATTTGGCATTGTTGGATTTGGAGTAATCGAGTATAAGTCGATGTCTGATTTTGAGTATGTAGCACATGGTTCGATTAAGACTTCAATAAGTGATTCTTTTGGACTTCGGTTAATTGAGATTGCTAATGACTTAGAAGTTATTTTAAATAAGTATAAGCCAGACAAAGTTTTAATTGAGCAATTATTCTTTGCTAAAAATATTACAACAGCAATGAAAGTTTCTCAAGCTAAAGGCGTAATCCTGTTGCAAGTTGCGAAATACGGCCTTGAAGCAATTAATATTACACCACTACAAGTAAAAATGGGCTTAACGGGTAACGGTAAAGCTCAAAAATCCGAAGTCAGAAAAATGGTAAAAGAGTTTCTAAAGAAACCTGCCTTAAAGGGAGTTGATGACGCCATAGATGCTTTGGCAGTGGCGATTGCAGGGGTAGGAATGTAGTTAGTGCAAGAGATTTAATTTTACACTTCGAAAGTTGTGATTAATCTTTCTTTGCTGCCTCTTACGGCATTTACAACTACTATTTCATCTTTTTTTCGAGCAAGTTTTTCTTTTACCAATCTGTTACGAACGATCTCTACAGGATCTTTGTAATCTAGATCTTCTTCAATATATACATTTTCTATTCCCCAATAGATTGCCATCTGGTTTCTAGTTTTTGGCTTACTAGTGAAAACTATTATTTCAGTGTCAGACCTATTTTTACCTATTTGGCCTGCCGTAAATCCGCTTTTACTAAGAGTTACAATGTATTTGGCTTTAATGTCGTGAGCAAGTGTAACAGCGCTATTGCAAATGGCGTCTATAGTTTCTAATTCAACTGTAGAAATTATTTTTTCTTTAAGATTGTGTTTGTTGATTTCGGTTTCAATTGCAGTAGCTACATCGTTAATAGTTTGGCAAGCTTCAACCGGGTAAAGTCCAACTGCGGTTTCGTTAGATAGCATAATTGCATCGGTGGAATCAAATACAGCGTTTGCGGCATCTGAAATCTCAGCTCGTGTAGGTAGCGGATTCTCGACCATTGAATTTAAGACGTGAGTTGCTGTTATTACCGGTTTACCTTGTCGATTTGCTTCTCGAATAATTCTTTTTTGAGCAATCGGAACTAGTTCGGCAGGAATTTCAATGCCTAAGTCACCACGAGCAACCATTACGGCATCTGATGCTTCAATAATAGCAGTTAGGTTTTCCATAGCTTCAGGTCTTTCGATCTTAGCGATAATTTTAGTTTGATATCTTTTTGCTTCTTTTAGTTTATCTCTTAATTTTTCAATATCTTTTGCTGATCTTACGAATGAAAGTGCAATGTAATCTACATCTTGGGCAAGTCCAAATTCTAGATCTTGTAAATCTTTTTTACTCATTGCTTCAATAGATAAGTTGGTTTTAGGTGCATTTAATCCTTTATTTGAGAATAGTGTTCCATTGTTTTTAACAGTGCAATGAATTTCAGTTTTAAGTAAGTTTACTTTGTAAGCATCGAGTTCAATTTTTCCGTCATCAATTAAAATATTATCGTCGAGTTTTATGTCTTTGGGTAGTTTTTTATATTGAAGCGGGATTACTTTGATTCCTTTTTGTTCTTCGTATTCTTTGATTTTAGTAGAAAGGATTATTTTTTCGCCTTTTTTTACCGGTAGACCTTCGTCTGGCATTTTGCCGATTCTGATTTTAGGACCTTGTAAATCTTGAATTATAGCTATTGGTACTTTTAATGATTCTGAAACTTTTCTTAAATTTTTAATAATCATTTCAAATTGCTCGTAAGTTCCATGGCTAAAATTTAATCTTGCGCCATTCATTCCGGCTTTAACTAATTTTTTGATGGTTTCTATTTCTTGCGATGCAGGTCCAATCGTGCAGATTATTTTGGTTTTTTTCATAAGTTTGAAATTACTTTTTTCTATTTTAATCTAATTTATATTTTCAAACTTAAAAACTGCTTGCTAAAAAACACCTATGGATGTTTGAGTTAAGGAGTTATAATTAACGGTTACTTAACGGTTACGCTTTTTGCCAAGTTTCTTGGCATGTCGGGGTCGTTGTTTCGTAAGACTGCTAAATGGTAGGCAAGTATTTGAATTGGAATTATGTTAATGATTGGTGAGTCAATGTCGGCTTCTGGAACTTTGATCCAATAATCGAATACGTCGTTGTTTTCTGGGCTAACGCCAATAATGTAGCCACCTCTGGCTTTAACTTCTTGAGCGTTAGATAGAATATGTTTATGGTTTTCGTCTTTTGGTG
>CALQZM010000066.1 GCA_943349385.1 Candidatus Peribacteria bacterium | reverse complement strand
TCAGCATTATAAGGATTTCGAGTCACTCCAAAACAAGAAGTCTCAGAAGATGACCCCAAGGTGAACTCATCGGTATTAACTTTACCGAGCATTACAGTACCAGCATCGTATAATCGATCCACTACCGGAGCATTAAAAGGAGGCTTGTATCCAGCTAAAATATTCGAACAGGCTGTAGTTTCGATGCCTTTCGTAGAAAATACATCTTTTAATCCAAGGGGAACGCCATATAGCGGTTTAGTTTCATCGAAACCTTTGCAATCTAATTCACGAGCTTTTTCTAAGGCAAAATCTTCAGTTTCTTTTACGTAAACATTAAACTTGGAATTATGAGTTCGTACATTCTGAATATATTGCTTTGTAACTTCTTCAACTGAAAATTCACCAGTTTTAAAGCCCAATACAATTTCTTTAATGGTGAGATTACTTTTCATTTATCTAGAGTAATATTAGGGATTTAAAATACGTTTTTAACTACAATTTGCCTCGCTTTTTTATCTAAAGGACTTACTTCTAGTAATTCCTCTGGAGTACAGTCTTTAGTAGCTACTTCATCAGCTTGAGTAACATTTGTTAAACCAGTTACCTGATAAGTTGGCTCAACACCTTCGGTATCTACTTCGTTTAAAACATCAACATACTCTAGAATTCCAGTTATTTGACCAGCAAACTTATCTAACTCGGCATCAGTCAAACCAAGTCTAGCTAAATCGGCAATTTTTTGTACTTCTTCTCGTGTTAGAGCCATTAATTATTTATTATTTGTAGCAATAGTTTAGCGACATAAAAACCAAGTTTCAATAGTTAAATTTTCTTGTGTAAATCAATGTTTAGAAATACACTTATATTACGATAAACACTAAAATTCAAAACTAAAAAAATCATACTCCACAATGCAATCTAAAGACTTAAATTTACAAACCAAAAACTTAAACGAAGTAAGTTTTTACTTTTTTTTCTTAATCGGACTTGTCCATATTTTATCTGGATTACTTTTAACCAATAATTATTATATTAAAACTAGTTGGATTTTAAACCGCAGCTTAGATATTCCATTTTTAATAGTTGGATTAATATATATTTACTCCAACATTAAACTCTACTTAATTAATAATAAGAGTTATTCTCGCCAAATAGATTTTTTTTTGATCACAACATTTGGACTCCTTGCAACAGTAACCTTTTTAGCCGACCTAGTTTTTAGCAACAGGTTACCATGAAGACTAAATTAGTAATGACATTCGGAACATTTGATCTTTTTCATGAAGGACACAAACATTATTTAAAAGAAAGCAAAGCACTCGGCGACAAACTTATTGTAGTTATAGCACGAGATAAAACGGTGAACGAAGTAAAAAATTTTTACCCGAATCAAAACGAACAGATAAGACTTCAAAATGTTCAAAACAGCCACATTCCAGATCTTGTAATCCTAGGTAGTTTAAACGATAAATTTCAAGTTCTAAAAGAACATAAACCAGATATTATCGCACTAGGATACGACCAAAAAGCCTTTACTGAAAATTTAAACAACTTCATAATAGACAACGATTTATCAACTAAAATAGTTAGAATAACTAGTTTTCATCCAGATAAATACAAATCCTCAATCATTAAAAAATCCTTATAATGTCAGTTCTAAAAGAAAGTTTTAATAATTTAAAAAGACATAGATTCTTAAATCTAGCTAGTATAGTAAGTATTAGTCTTATTTTACTAATTTTTAATGTACTTTTAACAGTAAATTCAATCACCCGAGAGCAAATTACAAATTTATCAGACAAAATAAATTTAAACATTTATTTAAAAAATGAAGCTTCAGAAAGCGACATTACTCAAATCGAAACATTCCTTGGTAACCTATCAGAAGTTGAAAGCGTAAAACAAATCAACAAAGACGAAGCCTTGAAACTACTTGAAACTAAGTATCCTGAAAGCAGCGAATTCTTAAACGAATTCAATATCGACAATCCCCTGCCAAACAGTATTCAAGTAAAAACAAACAACCTCGAAGACCAAACCCAAGTATTAAAAATTTTAGAAAAATCCAACTACCAAGAGCTCATATTAAAATCCGAAAATAAACAAGAATACAACCAAACAATAAGCCAAGTTGTTCAAAATTTAATTGGAATTAAAAATTTTAGCTTTCAAATTATTTTATGGGTATTAATTACTTTTGTAATCGCCGGAAGTTTAATAATGTTCAACGCAATCAAAACAACCTTGTTCACCAGAAGAAGCGAAATTCAAATCATGCAATATGTAGGAGCGACTTTTAAAAGAATTATGATGCCGTTCATAATCGAAGGAACCTTAATCGGAGCCCTAGGCTTTATGGGCAGCTTATTACTTACTGTAATTTTAAACGGATTTTTACCTTTCAACGGATTCACAGCCTTAAACCATATTTCAATTTTATTCTTAGAACTAGTCATCGCCTGTAGCATAGGAATAACCACAAGCGCTTATATAGTTCATAAATACTTAAATACTCGAGAAATTTTCAACGACTAAAATATGCAAAGAAAACAATTCAAAGACGACCTCATCATTCTTAAACGATTCACAATTAACGAAAACGATATTTTAGTAAACGCCTTTGGAAGATTCAGCGGTAAAATTCAACTAAAAGCTAAAGGAAGCAAAAAAATATTAAGTAAATTCACGGGACGACTAGAACCTCTCTCTATTATAAGTGCCGAAATTTACGATAGTGGAAAATCCTACACTTTAACGAATGCTAATTTAAAATTTTGCCCACTAGGAATTCAAGAATCCAATTATGAAACTTATGAATTAAGCCAAAAAATTTGTGGGATTCTAAATCGATTTTTACCATTCGAAGAACCAAACGCTAAAATTTTTCATTTAATCGAAAGAATTGCCGAACAATACACAATCGAACAAAACATTAATAAAACCGAAATATTTTTCTTAACGAAATTTTTAGAGTTCTCAGGATTTTTACCTAGCTTTAGTTTTTGTCACGATTGTCACGAAAAATTTGATCAAAATCCATTTACTAATTCTGATCTAATTTTTATTTGCCCAAAATGCCTGCCAAATAGTAACAATTCAAATATTAATCATGAATTCCAAGAAGTAAACTTGAACACTCTAAAGCTACTAAATTATATTACCACCTGCAAAAAACCAGCAGACTTGCGACCTCTAAAAATCCCGGTAAACAACAACGACCAAGCTCGATTAATCCTTAATAGATTAACTAACCATCTATCTTCTTAGCGCTTAATACATTTGGAATCTGCTCTAATTTGTACAATAAATGTTCAAGCTGATCATAATTGTCTAACTCTACGATTAAATGGCGCAACTTAATCGGACTGCCATTAGTTTGTTTTTGCAATGATAAATCAACAATATTTACATTCTCATCAGAAACAATATTAGTAATATCTCTTAGTAATCCAATACGATCTTCAAGCTCTAATACCAAATTAACTTTATATTTTCCAAACTGCGGATTTATTTCAGATACCCAGTTCACGCTAATTAAACGATCTAAGTTATTATTCTTTACCATCTTACAATTAAGTCTGTGAACAGTTATAGCTTTTCCTCGATTTACATAACCAATAATTTGATCAGTTCTTTTTGGCTTACAACAGGTTGCAAATTTGAAAGGTATACCAGTTTGCCCATCAACAACCACTTCACCTAAAGTAGATTTTAGTAAATTGATATTACTTGCAACCAGTGCCGGCTCTACCTGTTGGGTAGACTGTAGTAGATCTTCAAGCGGATAAATTGCCTTAATAATTAAAGATGGACTAATAGCCCCAACACCAATTTCAGACAATACATCTTCACGCTCTTTAAAAGTCAACCGCTTTGCACCATATTTTTTAATAATTGAATAATCCGTATCTAAAAGAGGTTTTCCAATCTTCTCTAAATATTTATTTAATAATTCTTTACCGGATTTTAAATTTTTTTCGAAATCTTTAGATTTAAACCAACTTTTA
>CALQZM010000065.1 GCA_943349385.1 Candidatus Peribacteria bacterium | reverse complement strand
CTTTGATTTCAATAACTCTTTCTTTAATGGCATCTACGACATGGGTGTCGTGCGTTGCTAATATAACTGTAACACCTGTGTCGTTAATTTGTTTTAGTAAACGAATAATTTCTAGCGAAGTAACAGGATCCAAGTTTCCAGTTGGTTCATCGGCAATAATCAAATTAGGATTATGCACTAAGGCCCTAGCAATCGCGCATCTTTGTCTTTCACCGCCGGATAAATGCGTTGGAAATTTATTAGCCATATTGGAAAGTCCAACTCTTTCTAAAATACTAGTAACTTTTAAGTGGATTTCGGCATCGGGTTCATCAACAGCTTCTAGGGCAAAAGCCACGTTTTCAAAAACAGTCTTTTTAGGAAGCAGTTTAAACGACTGCCAAACCATTCCCACTCGTCTTCGATATAATTGCAAAGCTGTTTGATCTAGTTCCGAAATATTAATACCATCAATAGTAATTGCACCGCTAGTTGGAACATCGGCACCCATTAATAGGTGAAAAATTGTAGACTTACCTGCTCCCGAAGCTCCAATAATTGATACAAACTCTCCAGAGTCCACTTTGAAATTTAATTCATTTAAAACTAAATGCTCGCCGTAACTCTTAGAAACCTCACTAAATAAAATCATTAAAATAGACTAAAAATCATTGTAGATTCTAAGCCTCATTTGTTTTTTTTGCAATCAGCATAATTAACTAGACAAACAATCACTAAACTAGTCAACTCTGATTTAATCCAATTTTTTAAAATATGTTAAAATAGGCTAAAACCCTTTAAATAAGCTATCCATGTCTTACACTCCAAGTGCCAAAATCCTACAAAAATATTCTGATGTACTAATTAAATTCGCTTTAAACAACGGAAAAGGTGCCAAAAAAGGCGATGTTATTTTTTTACAGATACCGGAATGTGCTAAACCAATGTTAAATCCACTTCAATTAGCTGTATTAAAGGCTGGATGTTTTCCGGTAGTACAGTATCAACCAGAAGATGCCGGCAGAGTATTCTTTGAAAATGCCAGCGAAGCTCAATTAGAGTTTTTTCCGAAACAGTATATGTTAGAAAGAATCAATACTGCCGATCACATAGTAAGTATAATCTCGACTACTAATCATTTTGAACTGAAAGGTGTCGACAGTAAAAAAATAATGGCTAGGAGCATAGCTTCAAAATTTTATTCTGATGCATACCGAAACAAAGTAGATGAAAAAAAATTAAGTTGGACTTTAGCACTTTTTGGAACAGAACATATGGCCGAAGAAGCCGGTTTAAGCCTAAAAGAATACTGGAAGCAAATTATTAAGGCTTGTTTCTTAGACGAAGAAAATCCAATTAAAAAATGGCAAGAAGTATTTAAAGAACTTGAAAGAGTCCGGGCAAAGTTAAACAAACTAGAAATTGACTATATTCATGTTGAAGGTAAAGATGTTGATTTAAAAGTAAAAATTGGACCAGGTCGAACTTGGCTTGGTGGTAGTGGGCAAAATATTCCTTCATTTGAATTATTTATTTCGCCTGATTTTAGAGGAACTGAAGGCTGGATTAAATTCAACCAACCACTTTACCGATACGGCAATTTAATAATCGGTGCAGAACTTGAATTTAGAGATGGAAAAGTTGTAAAAGCTAAAGCATCTAAAAATGCTAAATTATTAAAAGATATGATTGCAGTCGAAGGAGCTGATCAAGTTGGTGAATTTAGTTTAACTGATCGTAGATTAAGCCGAATCACTAAATTTATGGGAGAAACTCTTTTCGATGAAAATGCCGGCGGACGTTACGGAAACACTCACATTGCACTTGGTTCAGCCTACCGAGAAAGTTATCCTGACCAAGTAAAATCCCAAAAATTCACTGAACAAGACTGGCTAGACCTTGGTTACAACGATAGCGTAATCCATACAGACATAGTTTCTACAACAAATAGAACCGTTACTGCTTACCTTTCAAATGGAAGCCACAAGGTAATTTACAAGGATGGTGAATTTACTGTATAAGAAACAATTTCTGCCACAACCTCTAAATGTTTAGTATGCGGAAACTGATCCACTGGCTGCAAAGTTTTTAATTTGTAGCCGTGGTTAGCGAACTCTAGAATATCCTGGCAAAAACTTTTTATATTACAAGAAACATAAATAATTTTCTTTGGACTCAACTTTACAATTAGTTCAATTAAACCAGGACTCAATCCCGCTCGAGGTGGATCAACGACCACAACTTCAGCAGCTGGCCAGTTTAAATCTTTAAAAACTTTAAAGGCGTCACCCGCAATAAACTTAGTATGAGATAATTTGTTTCGGACTGAGTTTTTTTGAGCTAATTCTATGGATTTTTCGACAAGATCTAATCCATATACTTGTTTTGACTTGGAAGCTAAACAGATGCCGATAGTTCCTGTTCCACAAAAGAGGTCGTAAACCACTTCATTTCCTGACAATTCGGCAAAGTCTAAAACTTGATTATATATTTTGGCTGAAGCCTCGGAATTTGGCTGAAAGAAAGCTTCTGGAGTAATTTCAAAGTCCAAATTCTTACCTCCTACTTGAATTGTTTCAATTATGGATTCTTCACCTGAAACATGAATTAAATTTTTGGTTGTAGGAGTCCCCCGCTTGGTAGTTACGGCTTCGATGTACCAAGATTTAACTCGCGTAAAAGTTTTAGCTGCTTGCCCGAGAATTGATTTTGCTAATTTTAAATCGCACTCATGTGTAACAGTTAAAACTACTAAAACATCACCTGAATACTTAGATATTCGAATAGTAAGATCTTTTAAATCACCTGTATTACTCCTAAAACTGAATGGGGTTAATCCATTTGCAAAACATTCCTGTCTAAAAAAACTAATTAACTCGTTACAAATTGGATCTGCCAAATGACAATCCTGGACATCAAAAACATCAAACTTTCGGCCATATTCATGTAATCCCAAGACGGGACTCATATTAACATCATACCCAAAAGAGTACTGCATTTTATTGCGGTAATTCCATATATTTTCAGTAGGAATTATTGGTAAAATCTGACACTGCTCTTGCTGGATATTCGAGAGGATTCTAGTTACTTCGGTTTGTTTAATGTCTAGCTGATAAGCGTAATCTAAAACTTCCCATTGGCTACCACCACAAATTTCGGCATGATCAGAATGGGCAGGTACACGGTGCGGAGATTTTTTAAGTAATTTTATAAGTTCACCTTCAAGGTACTTTTTTTTGATTTTAGAAATAGCTATAATTGCTTTATCTCCAGGAAAAAGTCCATCAACAGCCACAAAATAATCTTGTCCTTCGATTTGAGCTTCAGCTACTCCACGACCGGAAATATTTAAATATTTTACCGTAATTTCAATTTCTGTTCCTTTTTTTAGTTGCATTCGATATGGTGATAGTAAAAATTAATCATAAATTATGTTTATCAGAATTATTACCGTAGGTAAACTCAAACACGACACTTTCGAAAAGTTAGCGAGCGAGTATCTACAACAATTATCGGAGTGGAAAGTCGAAGTAATTGAATTAAAAGAAGATAAATCCACTACTATCGTCAAGAAAATCAAAGCAGAAGGTGAGGCTATTGCCGAAAGATTAGAAAAAGGATATTTAAATGTGATTTTGGACGTGGATGGCAGAGAATTTAGCAGTATAGAATTCGCCTCTTTTATGGGAGAAATCAAAGACTTTGAAAATGGAAAAATCTGCTTTGTAATTGGAGGCGCCTACGGCCTGACCGAAGAATTCAAAAAGACTTTCGACATGCGGATTTCATTTGGAAAAATGACTCTTACCCACCAGTTCGTGCGGGTAATTCTGCTGGAACAGCTGTATCGATCGTGGGCGATCCTAAAGGGGAAGAAGTATCATTATTAGGCAGTTGGTGTTTGCAATTGTTAATTCTTTGAAAAACTGCTCTCTGGATTAACTTATTAAAACATAAAAAAAAGTCCCTAACTAGCTTAGAAGTCATGGCTTGAGATTATTGAACACAAAATATGTATTCCTCCGTT
>CALQZM010000064.1 GCA_943349385.1 Candidatus Peribacteria bacterium | reverse complement strand
CCAGCTGAGCTAAAGTGGCCTAAGTCGTTACTTACTTCAATTTACTTTGTAAAAAGCCTGCTAATCTTAAAAAAAAGTCCTTCTTAAGTCAAGGAAAATTTAAAAAGGTTTATTTATAAGACTGATCGTGAATTTAACTAGCACTCACAAGACTCTTTTGCTAAAATCTCTATAGTCAATTTTCAAAAATTAATACTATGTCTAATAAAGATTTATACCAACTGCTAGGGATTGAACGGGGCACTAGTCCTGATCAAATCAAGAAGGCTTATCGAACAATGGCCAACAAATATCACCCAGATAAAAATCCTAATAATCCAGAGGCAGAAGCTAAATTTAAAGAAGTCAGCAACGCTTACGAAACTTTAAGTGATCCTCAGAAAAAGCAAATGTACGATCAATTCGGATCCGCTGGGGCAAATATGGGCGGCGGACAAGGAGCAGGCGGATTTGGAGGAGGCTACAATGCTCAAGATTTTGATTTTGGTGGATTCGGTGGTATCGGCGATATTTTTGAAACTTTTTTCAATCAAGGTGGAAACTCACAATCCCGACAGTCAAAAAAACAAAGACAACAAGCCATGCCCGGAGAAGACTTAGAAATGTCTATGCGAATAAAATTCGAAGAAGCGGCCTTTGGTGTGCAAAAAACTATTAAATTAAGACGCGTAGTTGCTTGCGAAAAATGTCAGGCCACAGGAGCAGAGCCAAATAGTAAAGTTGTAAGATGCCAAAGATGTGAAGGCTCTGGAATGATTAAAGAAGTTAAACGAACTATATTGGGTCAAATTGTGACTAATCGAGAATGCGATAGTTGTCGTGGAGAAGGTCAAATTGCTGAACAAGTTTGCCAAAAGTGTACTGGCCAAAAACGACACGCCAAAGAAGAAACTGTCAAAGTTGCCATTCCTCAAGGAGTTGACGATGGGGCAGTAATCCGACTGCGAGGTAAGGGGAATGAAGGTCTTCAAAAAGGCAACGAAGGGGCTTTGTATATTCACTTACAAGTAGAGCCAAGTAGCAAATTTAAACGGAAAGATTTTGACGTGTTGTCAGAAATTGAACTACATATTTTGCAAGTGACATTAGGTGACGACATCGAAGTTGAAACTATCCACGGCAAAGAAATTTTGACTATTCCGCCTGGAACGCAACCCGAAAAAGTCTTTAGACTAAAAAATAAAGGTGTGCCAAAAATGAATTCAGGCGATATCGGCGATCACTTACTTACAATCAAAGTGTATGTTCCTAAAAAGATTAACAAAGTCGAACGCGAACTATATTTAAAATTAGTTGAAGAAGCCGGACTTAAAATGAAGCCAGGTAAAAGCGGGCTGCTGTGGTAGGTATAGGCAAAACATTTTAGAAATAATTTAAGTTGAGTTTAGATTTGAGTGGTAGGGTCTTAAATGTATTTACAGGAATTTGCAAAACAAAAAAATTTAATATAGTCTATATATAGTTTTATTATATATTTAAAATACATATGGATGCTCAAATTACATTTATTGCAAATTCAGATTTAAAACAAAAAGCTATGAATAAAGCAAAAAATGAAGGAATTACACTTAAAGCAGTATTAACCCATTCCCTTAAGGGTTACGTAGAAGGCAAAATAAGCTTTGGAATGCAAACTAAGGAGCCTGATGTTGAAGAATTTAACATTAATGACAAGGATATTTTAGCTAAAGCAACTAGGATTTCTAATCTTTTAAAAAATTAAATGCTTATTATTACCCGGTATATTCTAAAACATGAATTAGCTCCAATTTCACGTAACATTGATCTGCAGGATTTACTGATCGGCGCACAGAAAGTTCGCGGTAATTTAGCGGTTGAGCTCAAAGGTGGATTTGTATCTCAAAGCGTTAAGTTTTTTAAAGTAAGGATTGGTAAAAAAGCAAAGGCTAGAATGATAGTATTTTTAACTACAAATAACAGTATTGTACCTGTGGTTATAAAATTGAAAAAAGACAAAAAGTATGGTCAAAATCTTTCAATGAATAATGAAGATGTAAAAAATTTAATCTCCCGAAATTTAGACTCTATTCATAAGGATGTTGAGAATGGAGATTTCGAAAGTTATGAAGTTTAGATATCTCCTCGGAATTTATTTTGATACAAGTCCTGAGTTCTGGCTTAATTTGCAAGCTAAATACGATTTAGAATGCGTGAATGATTCAAAATTTAAATGCATCGAAAAGCAAATCACAGCTAAAGCAATTTAGGGCTTATAAAAAAATTATAATTGTGATTTTAAAGTTTATAGATAAAAAAGAGTAGGCTATACCACCAATACTCAATTCCAGCCCCAAACAGCCCAAATCTAAAAGTAGTAAACACCAACAAACTACGGGCCTTGTCAATTAATCTTTTTATGTCGAAAATTCGGCTATACAACAATTGAAACTGACACTCGTCAACCGCACAGTCTATTAAAACTGACACTAGTAATAGATTATCTTGTAACAAATTAAGGCTTAATCTCGTAATAACTAGCGAGTTCACAATTTTGGCTTACCGAATATATTCATCGCCACTTTGACTACTCGAGAAATTGAATTACAAAATATCGGTTAGTCATGTCATCTAGAATAGACACCAAACCAACTTTTAACCTTTGACTTTGATTAATCAACTTGATAAATTGCACTGTGTTAAATTCTGCCAAAAAGTATCGGCTACTCAACACAAGAAGCATAACTAAAAAGACCTCCCGCAAAAGAAGTAATGATTAGAAACGAAACAAATATATCTACTGAAAGAAATCGCACGCTCTTTAAAAACTAGGAAAGGAAGTCTAAGCATATATAGCTTAATGGTATATAAGTACGATTCCTTGAAAAACAAATAAGATGTTACGACAGTAATGACTTAAAATATTAAAAAGACTTTATCTAAGGTAATGACTTTATATATTTGCTTCAACTCTTAAACTTTAACTTAGCACCAACAAAGTTAGGTTTAAGGAAGAAGTGCATATACAAAAGATCATTGTTGAGAGCCTAGCTAAAGTATGAAAATAATTCTCGACACTAAATTTATTTATATATATTAATAACCAAAAGAAAGGGCATTCATTTATGAATACTTCATTCTCACGACTTCGAAAATCAATTTCGTTGTTATCAATCGGTGCGCTACTTAGCACACTAGTTGTAGTCTCTCCTGTTTCTGCCGCTCTACCAGCTGAATTTGCTGCTTGGGGTCCAGAAGCTGTAGTTGCTGCTGACGCTTACTTAGATGCTGACAAGCAATCTGGTGCAGGCGCAATGTCAACTAAATATGAAACTGCTAAAGTTTTAGCTACTGCTCTAGAATTAGAACAAGTTATGCTAAATCCATTTCCATTTACAGATGTTCCTGAATGGGCTAGAGGTTACGTTGGTGCTCTAGTTACAGACGGTGTTGTATCTGGTGCTACTGCTACTGTTTTCGCTTCAATGCCTACAGTAACAAGAGCTGAACTTGTTGTAATGCTTGATAGAGCTGGTCTACTTACAGGTGGAACTATGACTCTAACTGCAGCTCAAGAAGCTGAAGTTATGGCTGCTCCTGCATTCTCGCAAGCTGCTTTCAGAAAAGCTTTAGCTAAAGGAACTGTTATGCAAGTTCGAGCTACTGACGGTGCTGCAAAATTAGAAGTAGCATTAATGGTATACCGAGGGACTGACGGTGCCGGTGCTATGGAAACTCCATCTACTCCAGGTGGTTCAGACGACAACGGTCCACTTCAAGGTGGTGCTGGTTCAGTTGAAGAATACCAACTTCTTTCTGGAATCACTAACGAAGAAGTTGGTGAAGACGAAGAAGATGTACAAGTTCTTGGTTTCTCTGTAGAAGCTGACGACAATTCTGATCTTGCAATTTCTTCTGTTAAATTAGTTTTTGACGAAGGAACTGCTGGTTCTGATTTCGAAGACTATGCTTCTGAAGTATCTGTATGGTACGGTGACGAAGAAGTAGCTCGAGTTGATGGTGATAGATTCAACGACGACAACAACTGGACTGCTACTCTTTCTTTTGAAGAAGATGCAATTGTTCGGTCT
>CALQZM010000063.1 GCA_943349385.1 Candidatus Peribacteria bacterium | reverse complement strand
TTGAGATTAAAATAATAAAAAACACTGTTAAAATCATTGGAATGATTCGAACCGCTAGTTTTCTTGATTTTAAAGAATCTTCAAATTTTGAAAGGAAGAAATCAATAATGACTTCAGCAACTATTTGAGTTTTAGTAGGTATAATACCTGCTTTTCTAGTAGCAAAGAATGCAAAAATAAGTACAACGAATGAGCTCATCCACATGGCCATTAAACTGTTGTTTACATTAACTGGACCAATTTGAAAAAGAGTATCAGGTCCTAATTTTGCTCCTTCTAAAGGTGTAAATGGTTGTTGTAAACCGAATATTAATGAAATTAAAACTACTGCAATTGCACTATATAATACTCGCTTTCTTGTTTTATTACTTACCATTTTTTCTTTTGGCTAATTGATTATTGGCGTATTTTCGCATAACTTTCATTACTGTATATTGTGATACAGGAAAAGCAATACATATTGAAATTATAAAACCAATTGGTTTTTCGTTAATAAGCATTAAGTCTATTATGTAACCAATTGTACCGAAAATTATTACTGGAAGTAGTGTTGCAAGAAAGGTGATACCAAAAAAATGAAATAATCTAGTCTTCACAGTTTGTGTAAATGCGTTGTCGATTGAATGTAGTTTTGTAATATTTTTGAACATAGCAAAGATTATACCTTAAATTTCGGCTCGCCATATGCTAGGACGCAAACTCTCAAATGTCAATGACTTTTAAAAAATTTGTCTGAGTAAGCCCTGTATTTTTATTGACAGTCATGAACTATGATGTTCTTTGGGAGATTATCTGAAATGGATACGCCCCAATCTTTAGCAGCTAATCGATTGTCGAGCATGAAGTACTCAATTTGATTAGTCGGATTATCTTGGATGGATTGATCAATAATTTGAAAAATTGTGTTGGCGGTGTTAGGAACTAAAAGTTCCATAAAGCTATTTTGAACTAGTCCTTTTTTGTATTCATAATAAATATGATTAGGCAGGCTCATTGGGAATTTAGCAATAAAAACTTTTTTAAGGTTATTTAACTTTGGATAATTTCTTAAATAGAAGTATTGCGTACATAATAGTACTAATGGTGCTTCTTGGTTTTCGATGTTGTCGAGGATTTTCCCTTTACTCCCTGAAATGTCTTGAGTTAAAAGGGTAATCCCGATTTGGCCTAATTCCCGAGCTAGATTTTTATGTAAGTCATTAATTAAGACTTTGGCAGGAGCAATAATTAATGCTTGGCCGTCTATTGTTTTTATTTGATCGTATATAAATTCTTTGATTGCTTTATTAAATCCAAAGGCATTCGGATCAGGTAGTTTATTTGTGCAATTTAAAATTATTTCTTTATTGTTAGATTGATTATTTACAATATGTACTTTTTGGCTTGGCGACCTGCTTAATATTGATTCTATATTAAAGTTTTCATCAACGTTTTTTGCGATAAAGTTTATACTAGCAAGGTCGTCATTTGTTGGATGGATCCAAATAAAGTTCGATTGGTAGTTTGATTTTAAGAATTCAATATTAGCTTTGACTTCTTGGTTTTCGGTTTCTGAATAAATATTGTTTAAAAATTGTTGAAACTCGTCGCTAGTGAAGCTGAAAATGTCTAGATTTACGTTTTCGCCCATTTCTGAGTTTTCAGAAGTGGCTTTAATTCTATTGGCAATTTTGGCTAGGTTCCTAAACTCGACCGATAATCTTAGGTCGTCTTCGGCAGAATTGCTGCAATCATAAATTGCAATTCGTTTTTCTTGTGATCGTACGTATGTTTCTTCTATGAACTGCAGATTTTCAAAGTAAATATTTTCGAACTCTGGCAGCAAGTTGCGATCTAAAAGTTTAAAGTAGGTAAAATGGTTTATTAGATAAGGTTTGTCTGAAATTACAATTCTGAAGTCGTTTTCAAACATTTGATTTAAATAGTTGTAATCTTCACCGAATAGATTTAAATCTTCTTTATATACTGTGCTTTGTTCTGAGAATCCTTTAGCAATTTTAAGTAAAAGAATTGTTTCTTGATAATTTAATTCTGGATTGTTTAGGTAAGTTTCAAATTTTTGAAGAGAAATTTCTGAGTTTTGATCGTGAATTTTTGTGAATTTTTGGTCAAATTTGGTCTCCTGATTCTGGCTAACTACTAATAAATCTTTGGAATTTAGGTTTTTAGATATTTCAATTAGGTTTTCACTTGATTGGTTTAATTCTGGATTATGATTTGTGTTAGTAGGGAAGTCTAAGTAGTTTGGTTTTTGAATCTGGAGGGCTTGTCCTTCTGGTACTAGTTGAAATAGGATTTTACCCCAATCCGAATTATTTTTTTGTAGGATTTGTTTCCAATAATGATTACATCCTTCATTTTGATTTTTGATTTTCTCTAAAAACAGATGAAATAGTTCAATGTTGGCTAAGCAATCGTCTTCGGCACGATGGGAAGGTTTATATTTTTGGTTGAATTTTCGACATAGAATTTCGAGAGAGTGGCTAGAGATTTCGTTAATGAGTATGTGCGAAAGGGGGAGTGTATCGAATAAGGTATTATTTAAAACTACACCTTTTTCTTTTAAAAAGTTGATATCAAAGTTGATATTATGACCCACGATTGGAGCGTTTCCGCAGAAGTCTAAAATGGATTGTTTAACACTTTCTAGAGTTGGGGCATCTTTGGTCATTTCCATTGTAATCCCGGTTAAGTGTTCAACGATAACGGGGATTGGTTTTTGGTAATTTACAAATGTTTGGTAGGATTCTAGGATTTCGTGTTCGGTAAATTTAACAGCTGCGACTTCAATGATTTCGTTTTCTTCTTGGTTTAGGCCGGTAGTTTCGATGTCTAGGCAGACAAATTCCATTTAAATAAGTTTTAATAATTCGTCGAATATATAGTTTGTGTCAGTTGGTCCTGGATCGCTTTCTGGGTGGAATTGCACTGCTGCGTAAGGTTTTGTTTTGTGTTTAACACCTTCAACACTGCCGTCGTTCGCGTTTCTGAACCAAACTTTGTAGTCTTCAGGAAGGGTTGCTTCATCTACTGCGTATCCGTGATTTTGGCTTGTTAAGAAGCAGTTCCCGGTTTCTTCATTGATACATGGTTGATTTTGAGATCGGTGTCCGAATTTTAATTTGTAAGTTTTGGCACCTGCGGCAATTGAAAGAAGTTGAACTCCAAGACAGATTCCAACTACTGGAATGCCGTTTTTCATTGCGATTCTGATTTTTTCAACAATTTCATCGAGTAGGGCTGGGTCACCAGGACCGTTAGATAAAAAGACAGCATCAAATTTTAGGTCTGTATTATTAAAGTCGAAATTCCAGGGTGCTTTAATGACTTTGTAACCTCGTTTAATTATGTTCCGAAGAATATTTTCTTTCATTCCACAATCTAACAATAAAATTGTTTTTTTACCTTCGCCATAAGTTTGAATTTCTGTTGTGGAAACTTTGGCTACTAGATTGGTTTTATTTGGATCTTTAAAGGTTTTGTCGTAGTTGCTATCTGCTTTAACAATTTTACCAAGTAAGGATCCTGTTGTTCTGATTTTTTTAGTTAAGGCTCTAGTATCTATTCCTGAAATTCCTGGTACATTGTGTTCTTTAAGCCAGTCTGAAAGGGATTTTTTAGCTTCGTAGTGATTGAATTTTTCAGAGTAGTCAGAAACTACTAGTCCTTTAATGTGGATTCGATTGCTTTCAAAATTTTTAATGATTCCGTTTTCGTCTAGTTCTGGGTGATCTACACCGTAGTTACCAATTAAAGGGAAGGTGCAAACTAAAATTTGATCTTCAAATGAAGGGTCAGTTAAACTTTCTGGATATCCTACCATTCCGGTAGAAAATACTACTTCGCCTTCTGTTTCAACGTCTGCACCAAAGGCTTCGCCTTCGAATTCAGATCCGTCTTCTAGTATTAATTTTAGTTTTTGCTTTTCCATTGAACTAGTTGGGGTAATGATTTTGATAATTTTACTGGAATCTAAATTAATATTCAAGTTGAGAATTAACTTAATTTAAAAGGATTAAAATTTGTGTTTGTATCATAAGTATCCACTTGTTCTGAAACTTTAAGTTTATTGACTATTGAATAGGTGAAAGGTGTGAATAAAATTTCTATCCCAACTTTTAGAATATAGTTAGATATAATTATACTTGTTAAAACTTCGGTACTGAATACGCCGTAAAAGGCTATGAATA
>CALQZM010000062.1 GCA_943349385.1 Candidatus Peribacteria bacterium | reverse complement strand
TCATTCGGTAACTAAAGGATTACAAAAAATCTAAAAACCAATTTAATTGTAAACTTCTGAATTAACCACTAAGCTACAAAATCACTTGATTGCGCTTGTGCTTTTTCCACTCAACTTATTTGCTTCGTCATTTAGTAAAGTAATTTCAAACATTCTTTCTAAAGCAATTTTAGACCACTTAATAATTCCTGTTTCAACTGAAACGCGATTCACAACTTTTCCTTCAGCTAAGCTTTCTAAATTCCAGCATAAGTGCTCAGGTGTTGTCCGGTCCATTTGGCTGCACATACAGATTGGTTTCCCCAACAGTTTTATTTTTTTGTCAGAAAATTTTTTTATCAATCTTCCCACCAAGTGGACTTCGGTTGCAACTAGCCACGAACTGCCGGCAGGAGCTTCGGTTACAGTTTTAATTATAAACTCAGTTGATCCCATTAGATCAGAATTATCTGCAACAGGCTCAGGTACTTCAGGATGAACTAAAACTTGGATTAATGGATCTTCAATTCGTGCTGCAAAAATATCTTCGACCATAAATCTATCGTGAACCGGACACATTCCATTCCATAAAATTACTTTAGCTTTTCTAAGCTGCTCAACTGTGACCCCTAAGTCAGGTTTTCTATAATTTACTAATAAAATTTCATCTTTTGGAATTCCATATAATTTAGAAATATTTCTACCTAAATGCTGATCTGGAAAAAAGAAAACTTTATCAAAGTTTTTAAAACCCCATTCAACTACCTTAAGAGCATTACTCGAAGTACAAATTGTTCCTCCATTTTCACCACAAAATGCTTTTAAACTGGCATAACAATTTATGTAAGTTATAGGACAAATTTTAAACTCACCAATCACCGATTGAAGGTAGCTCCAAACCCTTCGAACATCTTTATCTTTAGCTGAATCAGCCATAGGACACCCAGCAGTTGCATCAGGAAGTGTAACAAATTTTTTACCATCGTTTACAATATCTGCGGTTTCTGCCATAAAATGCACTCCGCAAAAAACAATATAATCTGCATTCGGCCGCTTCGCGGCCTCCATCGACAACTTTAAAGAGTCCCCAGTAATATCCGCAAACTGAAAAACCTCATCTCTTTGGTAATGATGACCAAGAATTACTACTTTTGAAGCCAACTTTTGTTTAGCAGCTTTGATTCGTTCAAAAATTTCTTGTTCTGGAATGCCTTGATATTTATCTGGATAACTTGGAACAAATTGCATAGTTTAATGTTAGCTAGAAAGATTCTATCGGAATCTATTTATTTTGCAACTAGTCCTTATTGCTTATGTGATCCTGTTTAAAATCAACTATTTGTTCATTAAAATCTTCACTTAATACATAGTTTAATAGATAACCAATTAACAAAATTCCAACCATAAAAGTTACATCTTGTTGAATATCTTTTATTATTTCTCTAGATAATTCTTTTTCGGGATCTTCTAATATACGTTCGAGTTTTCTTTTTACTTTTTCTAGGTTTATTCTTTGATTGCAGGCTACTTTAGCTTTCTCTTCAAAATCATCACCCGAATTATAGAAAACTAATGCTGCTTTGGGTGAAAATTTAACACTTTTAAGCAATTCAAGTAGACTTTGGGTTACTTGTTCATTTGTTAACTTTTGAAAAGTTGCTCTATCTTTTTTAGCCAGACCAGAAGCAAAACTTGAAAAATCAATACTAATACCATTTGGTTCTAGAAATCGAGACTCATTTCCATCCAAAAGAGTACAGACTTTAACTAAGCAGCCATAAATTTTTTCATCATATTTAAGGTCTACTATTAAATCTGATACTTCTTGAATTAATGTTCTAAGATGGTTCTGATTTAATTTTTTTGCTGTCTCAATGTATTCACTTTGCAACCCATGTGTACTCAAACTTAACGTGGCTCTAGTAAATAAATTTGTTCTAGTCTCAGCTGGAATATCTTCTCTCATAAATATGAAGTTAAGAGTGATTTATAGCAGCAAAGACTTGTTAAGTCAATTAACAAGGGGACCGACTTTGAAATATTCTAGTTTATTCCAAAATTCAGGGAAAGTCTTATTTACACATGTTGGATTCAATATTTCAATCTCAGGATTAAAATATTGTAAAATCGCGAAACACATAGCCATTCGATGGTCATTATATGTTTCAATTTTTGCACCAGCTAATTCTTTAGGATTAACTCCATATATGGTTATGCTTTGATCATCAGCAATTGCATTGACTCCCACTTTTTTAAGTTCAGTTTCTAATGCTACTAATCGATCACATTCTTTATGTTTTAAGGTCGATAATCCAGTTAAAACAGTTTTCTGATTTTCCATTAAGGCCGCAACCATCGCTAAAGTCATAGCTGCATCTGGGAAATCCTCACAATTTATCACTCCTAAACTTTTTAAATTACTATTTTTACAAATTAGATCCGTTCCAATAAATTCAATTTGCGCCCCCATCTCAATTAATGTTTTAATAAATTTTCGGTCAGCTTGTAGTGAATTAGGATTCAATTTTGGTAGCAAAATGTTTTGTTGCCCAAGTATTCCAAGTGCCGCAAAGTACGAAGCCGACGAATAATCAGCTTCGACCTCATACACATCAGACTTTAAGAAATCCTCAATTACTTGATTAGTTAAATCTATGTAGGGTTTAGACACCAGCACTTCGCCCTCAATTTCAACTTTAAAGCTATTTTTACTTAAGGCTTGAGCTATTAATAATCCTGATAAATACTGCGAACTTAAATCACATTTAATACTTGTTGTACCAGTTAATTTGCCATTAGATTTTATAGAAAGGGGCAAAAATCCATTTGCTCCTAAGTATTCAATATTTACACCTAAGCCTTTAAGCGCTTCGACTAAATCATGAATTGGTCTTTCACGCATACGCTCACATCCATCTAGAAAAAATTCACCATTAATTAATCCTAAGCAAGGAATCAAAAACCTAGTTGCAGTTCCAGAATTATTCATATAAAAAATAGTATCTAAATTTTTAGCTGGCACGGTAGTTATTTCGATGTCGATTGAGTCGCTAGTTTCTTCTAAAACTCTATACTCAACTCCTAGCTGTCTATAGGCTTCGAACATAACTGCTGTATCTTCGCATTTTAAGATGTTGTGGATTTTTTTACCAATCCCATTAAAAGCAGCCATTACAAGCACTCTATTAGAGATACTTTTTGAAGCGGGAATCCGAATTTGTTTAAACATAATTTGTACTTAAGAAGTCTAAGACTTTAGCCAAGTCTAGTTCGGTAACCACAACTTTTTTTCCAGGTTCAATTACTAATGAAAATGTTATTTTCTCAGATTGATTTTTTTTGTCGGATTTTAAACTTTCTGCAAAAATTTTTAAATCTTTAATTTTATAGGTAGTTGGTAATTTTAAGCTAGTAAGTCCATCTATAATTATTCTCTGATTTTGGTCAGATATTAATCCAAGTTCAAACCCTAGGTGTGATTCTATGGCCGTACCTATAGCTACTGCTGCACCATGTTGCACCGAGTAGTTAGAGTCTTTTTCAATTGCATGAGCAATAGTATGCCCAATATTTAAATATTTTCGCTCGTTTTTTTCTAAAGGATCTTTTTCGATTATCTCAATTTTAATTTTAGCAGATTCATAAACACAGCTTTCTGTACGTGGATCAACTAATAATTCAGAAACTAAATCGATATTACTAATTAATGCATGTTTGTACATTTCGGCTAAACCATTTTTTACTTCAACTTCTGGTAATTTTACTAAAAAGTTTAAGTCTGCAATTATTTTTCTTGGAGGATAAAACGCTCCAACTAAGTTTTTACCATAATCAGTATTAATTCCAGTTTTTCCACCAATAGAGGAATCCACCATAGCAACTAAAGTAGTTGGAACCTGCCAGTAATCAACACCTCTTAAATATATTGAAGCAGCAAATCCAACTAAATCACCAATTACACCACCGCCAACTGCAATAATTAAACTATTTCTTTTTAATTGCAGCTGGCTAAACTCATGTATTAGGCGAGTTAGCGAGTTAAAACATTTAATTTCTTCGCCTTGATCTAAAATAATTTTTTCAAAAAGAAATCCCTCTAAATACAAATCATTAATAACTGAGTCGGTAACGATAACAACCGAACTATAGTCGTTTTTTATTTTATCTAGTTCTTGGCTAAATATTCTAGATCCAATGCAGTATTGATAGCTTGG
>CALQZM010000061.1 GCA_943349385.1 Candidatus Peribacteria bacterium | reverse complement strand
TTTTTGATATCCAAATTTTAGGTCGAAATCTGAAAAGCCGCCTTCGATAATAAAATGGTTTTGTTTAAACCGAATTAGGTCGTTTGGGCTGCTAGCTCGAAAAGATCTAGGGAAAGAAAGTAAAAAAATCGACTCCAGCAGGTTTGTTTTTCCTTGGGCATTTTGCCCTAAAAAAATTTGAATACCCGGCTTGGCTTCGAGCTCTATTTCTAGGGCTTCAAAGTTCCTGTAGTTTTCTAATTTTAAATTTTTTATAAACATATAAATGCAGTGTAAAATAAAAATTTGGCATTTTAAAGCAATAGAGGTAAAATTGCCGAGCTTAACCCATAAAATTATGTCAGAAGATATTCAAGTTTTGTCTGAAGATCGACTATATTGCATTCGACATTCTGCCTCTCATGTATTAGCACAAGCTGTATTAGATATGTTTCCAGAAGCTAAACTAGCTATTGGTCCACCGGTAGATAATGGTTTTTACTATGATTTCGAATTACCTCGTGCTTTAGTCCCTGAAGACTTACCAATTTTAGAAAAGAAAATGAAACAGATTGCTAAACAAAGACAAAAATTTGTGCAATCTAACAAAACAATTGACGAGGCACTAGCTTTTTTTAAAGCAATTGATCAGCCGTATAAAGTTGAGTTAATTGAAGGACTAAAAGAAAAAGGTGAAACTGAAGTTGGATTTTACGAAAATGTAATTCCTCAAAATCAGAAAGTTGCCTTTGTAGATTTATGCAAAGGTCCACATACAGACCATACTGGTGACATTGGTGAATTTAAATTAGCTAAAATTGCCGGAGCTTATTGGAGAGGAGACGAAAACAATATTATGCTGCAAAGAATTTATGGATACTGTTTCGAAACCAAAGCAGAGTTAGATGCTTATGTAAAACAGCTCGAAGAAGCTAAAAAGCGTGACCACCGAAAACTTGGTAAAGAATTAGAACTTTTTACTTTCGACGAAGAAGTTGGTGCGGGATTACCATTATGGTTGCCAAAAGGCTCGATTATAGTTGAAGAATTAGAATCATTAGCAAAAAGAGTGGAGTCAAAATATGGATACCAAAGAGTAAGATCACCCCATATCGCTAAAGAAGAATTATACATTAGGTCAGGACACTTACCGTATTATAAAGATAGTATGTATCCTCCAATGGAAATGGACAACGAAAGATACTATTTAAAAGCCATGAACTGTCCTCATCATCATAAAATATTTGGAGCCACTCCCAAAAGTTACCGAGACTTACCAGTTAGATACGCTGAGTATGGACATTGTTACCGATACGAAGATTCAGGGTCATTATTTGGGCTTATGCGAGTTCGTTCTTTGTGTATGAATGATGCTCATATTTACTGTTCTGAAGAACAATTTGAATCAGAGTTTTCAAAAGTAATCGAAATGTACCTTTTTTACTTTGAATTATTTGGTATTGATAAATATCAACTTAGACTTTCTAAACACAGTAAAGAGGGACTAGGTAAAAAGTATATAGACAACGAACCACTTTGGATTAAAACTGAAGACCAAATTAGGCAAGTTCTCTTAAAATTAAAGGTTCCATTCGTTGAAGTAGAAGACGAAGCCGCTTTTTACGGACCAAAATTCGACGTCCAAATCTGGTCAGTAATTGGTCGAGAGTTTACACTTGCGACTAATCAATTAGATTTTGGTGTCCCCGAAAGATTTAACTTAACTTACATTGATGCTGGCGGAAATGAGAAAACTCCTCTTTGTATTCATAGAGCTCCATTAAGCACACATGAAAGAATGATCGGATTCTTACTTGAACATTATGCCGGAGCCTTTCCAGTATGGTTATCGCCTGTGCAAGTCAAATTAGTGCCAGTATCAACTGTATTCAATGAATATGCTATAGAACTACAACAAGCCTTGTTAAAAGCTGGAATTCGCGTTGAATTAGATGATTCAACTGAAAGTCTTGGTAAAAAAATCCGAAATGCCGAAACTGCTAAAACTCCAATTATGCTAGTCCTTGGGGAACAAGAGGTCGCAAATAAAGAAGTTACCGTTCGAAGATATGGACAGCGAGAACAAACAACAGTGAGTTTCGAGGATTTTATGGCTTCTATTAAGGAAGAATCCGTAGTAAAAGTTTAAACTTATTTAATTGGAATACGAAAGTAGCAAAGAATTCTTTCGCCAGCGAAAACCTTGCCGTAACGATGCTATATGTTTTAGCTCGGAAACCCTTAATCCATAGCCATTTTAAGCACTTAACTACTTTACTTTTGAGTGCTTTTTTGGTATAATAATTGGATTTATTAGCAAACTATTGTAATGCCAGAAGGATTTAACTTGATGCAAAGCCAAAAAGAGCCAAATACTGCCTTGTCTGAAAAAGGGTTTGATTTGAGCGTTCCACAAGTTGAAAAACCTATTTCTAGCTTACAAATTAACAATACTAACGAAGAGTTAATCGACAACATAGTTAAACAAGCTACCGATACCAAAGGGACCGAAGCCAGAATTCTAGACGAACTTGAACAAATGGACGCAAAATTAGTTTTGAGTATGCCGGTTAGTGTGAATGATTTAAAAAAAACTAAGTTAGCCAAAGCATTTTTCTATTTTTGCATTACCCTAGCGCTTCTTGTAGGTGGTGGATACTTCGCAATTTCAAATAATATTTTAGGCCTTGGGGCTGCGAATTTCGTTTTTGAGTCAAAAGCTAAACTTGTAGGATTACAAACCGAAAAAGTTATAAATCATTATTTGAGTTCTAGTATTTTATTAGACGAATTGGCTTTACAGTCTTCTAATTTGAATTATGCTCTTAATTTTGAAACGGAGTCGAAAGCCAATGTTCATAAGGCCGAAATCGTGAGCAACCTTAACAAACTAAAATTAGCTTTAAATCAGGCATCCTTAGACATAGCTAATTCTCCAGAAATTGAAAATGAGCTAGTTATAAAATTTGCTGACTTTAAGTTGGAACTTGCTAACAAGAAACAATCAGAGAAAGATTCAAATAGAATTAAGACTTACCAAAGTTTAGAATCTCTATACTCATCTGCAACAAAAATTTCTAGAAATAAAGAATTGAAACCACTTTTATTGAAACAGAATTTAACTAAGTTAGATAACAAGCAAGTATTAGCTTTTGCCGCTTCGGTGTTGGCTATTACTAATCAAAATAATATTACAAAAATTGCCCTTGTTGAGTTAAACAAAAATAAATGGACTCAAATCTTAAGTGAACTTGAAAAAATTATTCAAGAATACGATAAAGACTTTAGTATTTTCGAAAGTACTGAGACCAGTATGATTACGCTTACCTCGTATAGTTTTAATTCAGATTCAGACGCAATTACCGTAAATGGAGAAATCCAAACAGACGATTCAAAACTATTTTCAATTATTGCAAATCTTACAGATTCTTTAGAAGATTCACCTTTGTTTAAAAACTTGAATATAGATTCATTTTCAAAATCTGTAGTTCCCGATACAGGACTATACACTTCAAGCATAGCTTTAAACTTTAGTATCGATAACCCTTACCAACAATAAAATGGCTGATCTGAATTTTTATAAAAATCTATTTTCTAAAACAAACTTATACTTTGCAGGTTCTGCTGTGTTCCTAGTTGTTGCAACTGTATTTATGGGAGTTATTTACTCGAATCAATCCTCAGAAAATACCCAAGCTAACTTGCTTTTAGCTGACGCAAACGGTATCGTACAGCAACTAAAATCCCAGTCCAAAGCTATAGATTCCAAAGTTAACGACATGTTAAAATCTAAACCCGCAAACTTCGAAAACATTTTAGTTCCAAATTTAAAAACCAATGATTTAACAAGATATTTTGATAATCTAGAATCCGAATATAGCGAAGACGGAGTATTTTCAATTTTCAATATTAACTATGCTTCAAATGTAGATCAAGGATTTGTAACTGCAACTTTATCGATAGAATCCACCGAAGAAAATCTGCTTAAGTTTTTAGAATACACAGAAAAAACAGGATTCGCATTTAATGACAGTCAGTATTTATTTGAAGTCACTTCAATCAATTTCACCGTACCGCTTGAGATTGAAGACACCACCGATTTAGAATCCACCAATAACAGTAATAATTCCGACAAAATTTACAGCGTAAACTTGCAAGTTAAAATTTATAACTTTGCCAATCAAGATTTAATATAAATTGATCCTACAACTAAGTAAAAATTATGAACGAT
>CALQZM010000060.1 GCA_943349385.1 Candidatus Peribacteria bacterium | reverse complement strand
TATAAAAAGTGAAATATAAAATATAACTCACTAATAAATGCCAGAAAATAATTCAGCAACTCAATAAAAAGACGAAACACTTGTTAGCGGATATTTAAAATAATTATTAACATTCCTTATGAATAAAAATTTCCTAGAAAATATTAACAAGTTTCAAGAAAAACATTTCGCAGGCAACAAAACAGAATTCGAAAGGTTAGTTGCAGAGGGACAATTCCCTAAAACCCTTTTCATCGGTTGTTCAGACTCAAGAGTAATCCCTGAACTATTAACCTCAAGCAAACCTGGCGACCTATTTGTAGTTAGAAATATTGGAAACATAGTACCAACCTACGAAACAGGACTTGGGTACCACGGTGTAACTGCAGCAATTGAATACGCAGTGGAAATTCTAAATGTCAAAGATATAATAATTTGCGGCCACTCACACTGCGGTGCCATTCGTGCCCTTTACGAACCACCCGAAAAAACTACTAGCAACATTTCTAACTGGTTAAATTTAGCTAAAGAAGCTAAGAAAATTTTACCTGAAAATGAAATCGTAGATGAACCTACTTTAAGAGAAACAGAACAAAAATCAGTATTAATTCAAATGGAAAGGCTAGCTAAATTCCCAACTGTACGAGAAAAACTAGACAAACAAGAACTAAGAATACTAGGATGGCACTATTTTATTGAAACCGGAAAAGTCAAAATGTACAATCAAGCAACTAATCAATTTGAGTAACCCAAATTAAATTCTCAAGTAGGAGTAATTCAAATAGCTGACTAGTTCCGATTGAAAACTCCACCAATAGTGCTTTTAACTTTCTCCCATATCGCTCCGAACTTCTCAAACATTCTATCTACAAAAGAAATTCTTTTAGCAGTATTTGCACCAATTGCAGCGATTTCAGGATCATTAGTCATATACGATTCCAAATCAGCCTGAACATTAGGTTTTGAAATTACACTCGGAAGATTAAGATTTTGCGTAGGAGCCACAACTGGTTTTTCAACAACTGGAGCCGCACTTCTAGCCGAATCGGCAGAAGAAGCAACCATTTTAGCTAAGGCATCTGGAACAGGAGCATTAGGATTAGCAGATTTTTGGGCCAAAACATCTGAATTCGGCTTTTGCACAGGATAACCATCTTCACCTATTTCACCAGTACCTGTCCCTGGATTTAATAATTTAGGTGAATCCGCAGAAGAAGCAGGCATTAAACCAGCTATTTCACCAGTACTTGGTACATTTTTCATACAATCACATTAAATAATCCTATTATTATACCATAAAAAGAGGCTAATTTACAGCAAAAACAACCAAGATACTCACTTACAATTTCACTTTTTTACCCACTTTATCCCTATGGTATTTACCAAACTCAGGGCTGGCAGCAAGCAGCTCGCCACTCATAACAGGACCTTCTTTACATACCCGGTCACCCGAATCGTCTAAACAACAGTGCCCACATACTCCAAATCCACACTTCATATATCTTTCAACCGAAATCCAAGATTTTACACCCGCCTCAGAGCATAAATCTACTATCCTTTTTTCCATCATTTCAGGCCCACAAGCAAAAACTCGGCTTACCTCACCGGCGGCTAATAAATCCTTTAAAATCTCAGTGTTGTAACCTTTTAAACCCATTGAACCATCATCTGTAGCAACATGCAGCTCAACATTTGGCAATTTTTCAATTTTATCAAGATACAATAATAAATCTTTATTTCTAGCGCCGACCACGAAATGGATTTTACAATCATCTTTAATAGCCTCGTTTGCAACAAAATACATTGGCGCCGCACCATATCCACCAGCTACCAATACAAGGGTATCGCCTTTATTCCAAGTATAATAAGTTCCGTATGGGCCACGAATTCCAACTTTATCACCTTCAGATAATTCAAAAAGCTTTTTTGTCATATGACCAAATGCGTAAAAAGTGATCAAAGTTTGTGATCCATCATCGTATGCAACCGACAAAGGCTTTTCGTCTACTCCGGGTAACCAAATATTAACGAACTGACCGGCTTTAACACCAAGCGATACATCTAAAAAAAATGTTTTAACAAACTCATTTTCTTGTACAATTTTTTTGATCGTTACCATTTTAGGCTGCCCGTATGTTTGCAATGCTTGATTCATATTATCTTTGTAAAGTGCCAATAATGTCTTCTATATTAGTAATTCCATGTTCGTCTAGCCAACCATTTATTTGGGTAGTCATTTCGGCGAATCCCGCTACATCATTATAATAAACCATTGTTCCAACCCCAACTAAACTTGCTCCACACATCATCATTTCAAGTGCATCGTTACCTGTAATGACTCCACCAGTTCCAATAATTGGAATCTTCACGGCCTTATAAATGTCGTTTACCATTTTTAGCACCAACGGCTTAATTCCAGGACCACTAACTCCCCCAACCTTATTAGCTAAAATTGGCATTCGGGTTTCTAAATCCATTACAAGCCCCGGTCCAAAAGTGTTAAAACAACACAAAGCATCTGCCCCAGCTTTTTCAGCAGCTAAAGCAATACCTACATGATCCTCTACATTCGGTGACATCTTCACAATCACCGGTTTATCGGTACAAGATTTTACTAGTTTTACTACTTCGGCGACTTTAATGACACTACATGCCAATGGCTTACCGAACTCATCTTCGACATTTGGACAACTCAAATTAATCTCAATCAAATCAGGATTTAACTTAGTAACCTCTTTAACTACGGCTTCAAAATCTTCGACAGCTTTTGCCATTACATTGGCAATTAGGGGTACATGATGCTTTTCAAGATATTTCGCCATTTCCTCTTGAGCCTTTTCAATTCCAGCATCGGGAACTCCCACAGCATTTATAAAATAATGTTCAGTACCAATCATAGTCGGATTTTTATGCCCTACATGCTCATTCAACCAAATAGATTTCGTAGTAACTCCTCCAGCTCCAGCTCTAGCAGTCTTTAATAAACCAGCAGCTGTAACGCCCATAACTCCAGATGCTAACACCAACGGATTCGGGAATTCAACTCCACAAAATTTTACCTTTAGATTCGCCATTTAATTGATTATTTCTAAACATAAATGTAATACATTAACCCCTAAGTTGTAAATACAAGTTCACTTGGCAATCTTTTTACAATTTCTTGATCAAATGTCAAAACCAGAAACACACCTATTAAATCAAATGCACATTGAAGTAATTAAAACACAAAATAATCCAGAGCTAACCAAAATTTTGCTTGGAAATCATTCCTAGAAAAGAAAAGTAAAACTTAGGCTAATACCCCATTACACCAAACTTTCTCGATAACACCTTTACCTTTTCGACCAACATAGTTTGACCATCCGCATTTAGATTTTAGATCCTCTAATTTTATTTCAAAATCGGCATCTAGATCAACTAACATTAAATCCGCAAAATTACCTTCTTTAATAATTCCCCTACCTTCAAGTTCAAAAATTTTAGCCGGATTACTAGAACGCAATCTCACAAAATCATCTAAAGTCAGCTTTCCTAAGTGGATTGCATTTAGCATTAAATTCGAACACTCTTGCACACCTGGCATTCCAGAATGAGCTAAATGATACATACAATCTTTTTCTGGAATTGTATGAGGAGCATGATCAGTCGAAATTATATCTACAAGGCCAAGACCGATTCCATCATCCCAAAGTGCACGTCTATCTTCTTTTGATCTTATAGGCGGATTAACCCGCAAAAAATTCTTAAATTCATGGTAATCGCCAATGTGAAAAATCAAGTGATGCGGACAAACTTCACAAGTCAAATTTGTATAGCCCTTTTCCTTATATTCTTTTATCACAAACAATTCCTCGGACGCACTCATATGAGCAATATGCAATTTCGTATTATATTTAAATCCAATTTCACAAGCACGACGAGTTGCAGCCTCGGCAGCATCATTTGACCGAATCACTGAATGAATTTCTGGATCCTCAATATCTTTAAATTTTAAATTGTTCTCTTGAATAATAGCTTCCTTTTCAGCATGCACAGCAACCTGAATACCCGGAATCGCAAACAACTGATCCCAGTAATCTTCGTTATCAAACAAAAGATTACCAGTGGAACTACCCAAATAAGCTTTAACACCAATAACATCTGGTTCTTTAAGTAATTCTTGAATTTCATCTAAATTATCGTAAGTAGCACCTAACCAAAATTTCACGTTACATTTAGCTTTTTTAGCAGCTTCACGCTTAGCCATAAGTCCAGCCATGTTTATAGTAGGTGGATTAGTA
>CALQZM010000059.1 GCA_943349385.1 Candidatus Peribacteria bacterium | reverse complement strand
TCAACCCCAAGCAATTAAACAAATTGTTAAAGGAATCAATTCAGGTGACAGGTTTACGACTTTGCTAGGTGCTACTGGTACGGGTAAGACATTTACGATTGCCAATGTAGTTAATGAAATTCAAAGGCCGACCTTAGTGGTTGCACATAACAAAACCTTGGCGGCTCAGCTTTGTAGTGAGTTTCAAGAATTTTTTCCGAATAATGCTATCCATTATTTTGTGTCTTACTATGATTACTATCAGCCAGAAGCATATATTGCAGCTTCAGATACTTATATTGAAAAGGATGCATCAATTAATGAAGAAATTAATAAATTTAGACATGCAGCTACCGTTAGTTTACTTACCCGAAAAGATGTACTGATTGTTGCCACGGTGAGTTGTATTTATGGGTTGGGTTCAGTGGATGATTATACTTCGATTTCAATGACACTAAAAGTTGGTGAAGATCGTAAGCGAGACAAAATTTTAAGACATTTAACAGATATGCAGTATACCCGTTCTAGACTTGAATTTAAGCAGGGAATGTTTCACGTTTTAGGTGATGTATTAGAAATTTTCCCCCCTTCGTCAGATAATATTTATACACTTGAATTTTTTGGTGATGAAATTGAAAGAATTACTGAGTGTGACTCCTTTACAGGTGAAGTAGTACGTGATTTAGATGAGGTTAGAATTTTTCCGGCTAAACATGACGTAACAACTAAAGAAAAAATTGTTCAAGCTGTAGAGAAAATTCGGGTTGATATGCTGGAAAGATACAATCAACTTCAGCAAATGGGCAAAATGCTTGAAGCTGAACGAATAAAAACTAGAACTGAGTATGATCTAGAGCTGATGTTAGAAACCGGATACTGTAGTGGTATTGAGAATTATACTCGTTATTTGAATTCTAGAGAACCAGGTGAACAATCTGCAACTTTAATTGATTATTTTCCAGATGATTTCTTGATGGTTATTGATGAATCCCATATTACCGTTCCTCAAATTGGAGGTATGTACGCAGGAAATAGATCGCGTAAAGATACTTTGATCGAACATGGATTTAGACTTCCTTCTTCGCATGATAATCGTCCACTTAATTTCCCTGAATTTGAAAATCATATGAAACAAGCCGTCTTTGTGTCTGCGACTCCGGGTAAGTATGAATACGCAAATACACCTAAAGAATGTTTTGCAGAACAGATTATTCGTCCTACTGGGTTAATCGATCCAGTTGTAGAAGTGTTGCCAAGTGATGGCCAAATTGAGCATATAAAATCAAAAATTAAAGAAGTTATTTCTAGAAATGAGAGAGCTTTAATTACAACTTTAACTAAAAAATCTTCTGAGGCTTTGACTGAATATTTAGCACTACAAGGTGTAAAAGTTAAGTATTTACATTCTGAAATTGATACTTTAGAGCGACTTGAAATTTTGCGAGAATTAAGACTAGGTGAAATTGATGTTGTGGTAGGAATTAACTTACTTCGAGAAGGTTTAGATTTGCCAGAAGTTTCTTTTATTGGAATTTTAGATGCTGATAAACAAGGTTTCTTGCGTTCAGAGACTTCTTTAATTCAAACTATTGGGCGGGCAGCTCGTAACGTTAATGGTCATGTAACTATGTATGCTAATAAAATGTCTGACGCTATGACTAAAGCGATTGCAGAAACTGATAGACGTCGAGAAATCCAAGTAGTTTACAATGAAAAACATGGAATTACTCCACAAACTATTCTTAAAGCCATAAAAGATTTAGCTCAACATGGTAAGAATAATGCTAGTAAAAATGTTAAAAAATATGAAAACAAAGAGATCCCAGTTGAAGAACGAAAAAGATTGCTTACTGAGCTTAATATTCAAATGGAACTTGCAGCTCAAAATTTAGAATTTGAAAAAGCGGCTGAATTGCGAGATGAAATAGATATTTTACAAGAAAAATGGAAAATGTAGTCTAAGTTATAATCCAACAAGAAAAATGGTGCGAATTACTTATAAAGTTCCCGATGGTAAATTACTTAAAATTAAAATTGAGTTAGATGATAATAATTTAATTACTGCATTTCAGCTCCGCGGTGACTTCTTTATGTACCCAGAAGATGGCTTTTTAGAAATTGAAAAGTTTGTTTTGGGGAAAACTTATGGTGAGACTCTTTTTCATGATTTGCAACAATTTACAGATAAAAATGGCTATGAAATTTTTGGATTTAACTCCCTGAATTTGTACGAAGCAATTAATTCTTTTTTAGACTAAAAATGAAAATACGTTTAATCAATACCGGATACAATACTGCCTTTTATAATATGGGACTAGATCAAGCTTTAGCAGAACAAATTGCCAAAACTAAAATTCCAGTTCTAAGATTTTATGGATGGAGTCCCAAAGCAATTTCTGTTGGATATTTTCAAAAGATTGAAGAAGAAGTTAACTTAGAAAAATGTAAAGAATTAGGAGTAGATACTGTAAGGCGGATTACTGGTGGGGGAGCTGTTTTTCATGATACTGAAATCACTTATAGTTTTATTTTACCCGAGGATTCAGAATTAATTCGAAAACCAATCTTAGAAAGTTATCAGGATTTATGTGCGGGAATTATTGAGGCAGGTAAGTTATGGGGATTAGAAATAAAATTTGTACCATTAAATGATTTAGTTATTGGAAATCAAAAGGTTTCAGGAAACGCCCAAACTCGAAGAAACGGTGTAATTTTGCAACATGGTACTATCCTCTTAAATGTAGATGTCGAAAAAATGTTTGACCTACTTTTAGTTTCGAATGAGAAACTAAAAGGTAAAATGATTGATTCGGTAAAAGAAAGAGTAACTTCTTTGTCTTCTCAATTAGGGCGAGATGTTGACTATGATGAAGCCTTTGATATGTTATCTAAAGGTTATTCATTTGCTTTTAAGCATGCCAAATTTGAATTAAGTGAAGTTACACCCGAAGAGGAGTCGGCAGCAATAATTTATGCTAACGAAAAATATTCCCAAGATGCTTGGAGATTTAAGTTTTAGAACTACCTTGTTTAGTAGATTTTACTCAGAAATGTCAGGTTGTCTTAAAGTCTTTAATTAGTTAAATTATATATAATATTTAATATTAATTATGAAATTTGATGTTTTAATTATCGGCGGAGGTCCGGGTGGTACAGAAGCTGCTAGGATTTTGGCAAGAGCTGGAAAAAAAGTTGGATTAATTGAATATCGGGAAATTGGCGGTACATGTTTAAATAGAGGTTGTATCCCTGCTAAAACTATGTTGTTTAGTGCCGAAATGTTTAGACTTGGTAAAAAAATCCGAAATTACGGAATTAGATTTTGTGAAGATACGCCGAGTTATGATTTTGACGGAATGGTTGCTAAACGCCAAGAAATAATGGAAAAGCTACGAAAAGGTTTAACTTTTTTATGCAAAAAAGACGGAGTTGAATTAATTGAAGGTAAAGCCGCAGTAATTTCGGATAATCAAGTTTTGGTTAACGGGACTGATACCTATGAAGCTGATTATATTGTATTAGCTACTGGTGGAGGTGCTCGTAAATTCCCTGGATACGTTGATAACGATGAAAGATTCTTAATCTCAGATAATATTTTTGAGTTAAAATCATTTCCTGAATCAATGGTAATTGTAGGTGGCGGTGCAGTTGGTACAGAGTTTGCCACTTTCTTCAATACATTTGGTGTTAAAGTTTCTATTGTGGATATGTCGCCGGTTATCCTTACTTACTACGATCATGACTTGGGTAGAGAGCTGGCGAAATCATTTAAAAAGGATGGAATCGATGTTTATACCGAAACTAAAATTACCCATATTGATACATCTAATCCTAAATTGGCTTTTACATTAAGCAATGGAGTAACTATTGAAGCAGATAAAGTTTTAAGCGCAATTGGTATTGTTCCTACTGTTGAATACTTAGCTAAATCAAACGTAAAAGTTTCTGATAAAGGACGAGTTGAAACCAATGAACATATGCAAACTTCTGTTTCTAATATTTACGCATTAGGTGACGCAGTCGGTAAGGCAGGAAGTGCCTATGGTGCTGAACGTGAAGGTGTTTACATTGCTCATCACATTTTGGGCAGTGGATTTGAAAACTATAATTTAGATTATGTGCATTTTCCAGATGTAGTGTTTACTGACCCAGAAGTTGCTACTTGCGGATACTCAGAACAGGAATTAGTTGCTGCTGGTACTGATTTTAAGGTTTTGAAAGCTTTTTTCTTAGCTAACGGTAAGGCTCTTATAAAAGGTGATACTAGGGGATTCTGCAAAATCTCGGTTGATGCTAAAACAGACGTAGTTTTAGGTGTTCATATAATTGGCCCGCAAGCTACCGAAATCATTCATACAGTGCCAATTGCTTTAGACATGAAGCTAACCGCTAAACAATTGCGAAGATACGTTTGGGGACAT
>CALQZM010000058.1 GCA_943349385.1 Candidatus Peribacteria bacterium | reverse complement strand
CTTTTCAGATTTCGACCTAAAATTTGGATATCAAAAAACCCCAATTCGTCGTACCTACCAAAAAAATAAGAACGAAGTCTCTTTACAGGAATTTTTAACAACCGTTCAAACAGTTTTATTCACACCCGAAGATGTAGAAATACTGAATGACTCGCCGTCTGAAAGACGGCGGCTGATCGATACAATCCTTTCGCAGATTGATCGTGATTATTTTTTAGATTTAATTCATTTTACAAAGATTCTTAAACAACGAAATGCCTTATTAAAAAGAATCAAAGACCGAAAGGCTACAGTTGCAGAACTTGGTTATTGGGACAAAGAATTCGCTAAAACTGCTGCTGCTATCCACCTTAAAAGGCATGAATTAGTAGAATATTTCGGCACACATTTGGCTGAATTTTATAGGTTAATTGCAGGTGATGAAATAGCCGAAGTTTCTTTAAAATTTGCCTTTTCGGGTCATTCTAGAATCGAAAAAACTAAAGATTATAACTATGAAGATGTAATCCTAGAGTTACTTTTTGATGATAGGAAGTATGAAACAGAGGTTGGCCATACAACCGTTGGCCCACATCGTGATGATTTAACCTTATTTTTGAATGGTAAATCAGTGTCGGAATTTTGCTCTAGAGGTGAAAAACGCAGTTTTATGTTAGTTTTAAAGATGATAGAACTTGAATTTTTAGCTGCCAAATCAGGGCGAAAGCCGATTTTACTGCTTGATGATGTGTTTTCGGAGCTCGACCTTAACCGTAGAACTGCCTTACTTAAATTATCTGAGAAATACCAAACTTTAATTACTACAGTCGAAAAATCCTACTTTAAGGACTTTAAAGGTGATTTAAACCTATTTAACTTTGATAAAAACTCTGTTTTAAAGTATAATTAAGATTCAAATTAAATAACTTTTGATGTTACAGAACTCCATTGCCTTTACCGTTGGACTATCTATTTTACTAGGATTATTACCTGCAATTATTTGGGGCCTATTTTTTTTGAATAAAAGTACTGAAAAACGATACATGATTGTCAGGACATTTATGTTAGGTGCGCTGATGGTTGTTCCTTTAGTAATATACAGGAGTTTATGGGATGCTTTCCCCTCTATTGATCTAGCTAAGAACCTACAGCCCCTAGAGGCTTATGGTCTTGGTTTTGGAGGATTAACTCTAAATTATGTATTCTTATACTTATCGATTGGGGTAATTGAAGAAGTGTCTAAATATTTTGTAGTAAAAAAAGTAGATGCCAAAGAAATAAATTCTGTTCGTGATAGTATTGAATTTAGTATAATTGCAGCACTCGGATTTTCTTTTGCAGAAAACACTTTTTACTTTATTCAAATACATCAAAACTTTGAGCTTAACATGCTTTTAAGTGTATTTGTTTTTAGATCTTTGTTCTCTACTTTTGCTCATATATTGTTTTCAGCAATATATGGATACCATGCAGGATTAGCTAAATTTGCCAAAGAAATTTATAAAGAAACAAGTAAAAAAAGCCTATACCGAAAATTTATTTACAAACTAAGTAAATTTCTAAGTGTAAAAGGATCAGATCTATTCGAAGATCAACATAGATTCTTAGGATTATTTTTGGCTTCATTTTTGCATGCAATATTCAATTTGCTTCTTGAAGCAGGAATAACCGCATTCTTATTTCCATTCTTGGCGATAGGATTTATTCACGTTTCTTACTTAGTCTTTAATCGAGATTATTTCGTCTCAAAAGACTGGAAATAATGTTTTATTAGTACAATAGTTATAACAGTATAGTTCTTACAAAACTTGAATTGGCGTTTTACTAGTCCTGAAGTCCCAATACTCAAATCACCGGTGAAGTGAATTAGAAAACATATTAAAACCTCGGCAATCAAGGTTAAGTGTCAAAAAAACCACTCCTATACAAGTACAGTAAGTGGTTTTTTTTTGAGTAAAATCTTAAGCTAGTCGAATTATTTTAATTCAACAGTAGCTCCAGCTTCTTCTAATTGTTTTTTAACTTTTTCACCTTCTTCTCGAGCAACACCTTCTTTAACTGGTTTAGGCGCACCGTCTACTAAGTCTTTAGCTTCTTTAAGACCAAGACCTGTAATTTCTCTTACAACTTTGATCACGTTGATTTTTTGACCACCAGCAGCAGTTAAAATAACATCAACATTAGCTGATTCAGCAGCACCTGCATCAGCAGCTGGAGCAGCAGCCATCATAGCTACTGGAGCGGCAGCAGAAACACCGAATTTTTCTTCCATAGCTTTTACTAAGTTAGCTAGTTCAAGAACTGGTAATACTTCTACTAATTCAAGGATTTTAGCTGCATCCTTTGACAGTTCTACTTTAGTTTCTTCAGTCATGTTTTTAAAATTAAAATATTAATAAAATTATTGATTTTTATCTGCAATTGCTTGCAAAGTTCCAACAAATTGTCGGATTGTTCCATGTAAAACTCCATGGAAACCTTGAATTGGAGCCTGCATACTTCCGAGCATCTTAGCGATAAGCTCTTCTCTGCTTGGGATTTGTGCCAATTGTACTGCTTGAGCTGCTCCGAATGGTTCTCCGTCCATCATTCCACCTTTTAAAACAAGACCTTCGTATTGTTTTCCTAAAGTGTAAATAATTTTTGGTCCAGATACTTCATCGTTATAGCTGAATACTGCACTAATTGGGCCTTCCATGAATTCAACAGGGATGGCTTTAAATCCGGCTCTTTGCGCTGCTAGATTCAATAAAGTCTTTTTAGCGACTTTATAGTCTACACCGCTTTCTCGAAGTTGTTTTCTAACATTACCTACATCTTTTACAGAAATACCTCGGTATTCTACAAAAACCACAGATTTTGCTAGCTTAAACTTTTCGATTAACTCATTCAAGACCTCATCTTTTTTTTGTCTTGTAATAGCCATTTTAAGCTTTGGATTAAGTAATAAAAAAACTTAGATCGTCGTAGACCTAAGGAGATATAAAATGAAGCGTTATGCTTCACGGCTAGCCAAAGTTTGGATATATATCTCGGCAGGCTTTATATCCGCCAAAACGCGGAACACCTACTGTCTACGACACTGTGAAGACATTATCTATATTTCTAAGGTAAAGTCAAGGGCTGATTCTGTATTTTAAATACCCAATCAGATTACAGATCCACTAAAATTAATAAAGGGCTTACTCAATCTTATTACCGTCTTCGTCAATATTTATGTCGTCGTCATCTGTCTTTTTAGTTTTTGATTTATTTTGAGTTTTGCTAACTGCTTTACGTGATGCATTAATAATTTCGTTTGGATCAGCCAATTCTTGATCGTTGTCTTCGTCACGTTTTGTAGCTGCCTCGCTGGCAGCTTCTGAGGCAGCTTTAGCTTTCTCTATAGCATCTTTATCGCCTACTTTACTTGCACCTTCAAATCCTAATAGCGCCCCTGCATCATATTCACCTTGTACGATTTGCATCATTTTAGCACCCTGATCTTGATTAATTAATCTATCAAAATAATTACTAAACTTTCGAATTTCTTGTCTATGAGCTTCATTAGCTTCTTTATTCCTACTACCGGTTTTTAAATCTAAAAAGACTTTAATTTGGCTTTCAGGTACTTTGTAGGCTTGTAAAACTTTTCTTAAAATTTCACGAACTTCGTTAGCATGCTGTTGTACAGTTTTTTTATCGTCAGTTAAGGCGTATCCGTTAAGGAGATCGCTAGATAAAGTAGTATAGTTACCAAAAGATACCCTACCAGTTAAACTGGCTTCATAAATCATCCAGGATTTGAACATACCTTGCACTAATTTTTTGGGATTTCTAAAACCAAGTTTTTGCCTGGACTCAATTTCTTCAGGAGGTAACTTTGATAATTCTGCTAAGTTTTTTAAGTATTCAGTGTAACCTGTAACTCCATTGGCATAACCTTCCATAGAGAATTTACCTTTTTGACCAGAAACGTTGGTAATTACATTTTGCAACACGTTACTGTCTTCCATCATAGGAATCAAAATATGGGCATCATCATGATCCATATTCTCAGCAACTCGGGCTGCTTTACTGGCTCTACGCAATACGTTCTCGAACGTCATTACGTCTTTCCATAAAAAGTTCTTAACGGCTTTTTGATCGAACCGATTCTCCATATCTGGCGTTCTTCTTTTTACTTCATTTTGGTTAAATAAGAATTTCTTAAATAATTCGCCCATGGCGTTTCTCTCTAAAATATTTTTCCCGTCTGGAGCAAATCGCGTAAAATAATCAAGATGAGGTAAATTATTTAGAAGTTTACCTTCAATTACGGCAATTCGTCGTTTAGGCAATAAGTAACTATCTAATCCTTCGTCTGAATTGGGATTTTGAACCAAATATCCAGCCATTAAGTAAAACATTTTATCTTCAGGACTTGCTTTACCAGCCTCAATAATTTGAGTTAAAAAACCTTCGAATCTGTATGGTGGTACATATTCACCTTTGGCATGCTTTACTAACATATTGTGTAATTCGGCAGCTACTGCACCGTAATCATTTGGATCAT
>CALQZM010000057.1 GCA_943349385.1 Candidatus Peribacteria bacterium | reverse complement strand
CGTCTCGGTGAATTCAATTGCCAGCGTAAAGAGTCCGCTTACCATATTAGCCTGAATTTATAGGTTGCTTTTAAAATACCATTTTCTCGAAATCGGCGGGTTCAAGTTTTTCGGCTCTTAAATTCATATTTACACCTGTGCGTTCATCGAAAATTTCGACCGTCATTCCAAGTGATTCAATATATTTTTTTAAGTTGTTACTGATTTTTTTGCGGGGATTGGCGAATGCCATGGAACAGACATTAAAATATTTGTCTAAGTCGCATTTTACTAGTGGTTTTGGGTAGACTTCGATTTTCAAAATGGCTGAATCTACATTTGGTGATGGCAAAAAGCAGCCTCGTTTGACTAGTCCGGCTATGGATGGTTTTCCAAAAGTACGAATCCCAATTGCTAAAAAACTATTAAATGTTGGATCGCAGATTTTTTCGGCGACTTCTTTTTGAACTAGCAGAACCATTAATTTAGGGGGATTGCCGTCGGGACCTTTTTTGAATTGGTCCTTTAAAAAGTGATTAATAAGCGGCGATGTAATGTAGTAGGGAATATTGGCGATTAGTTTGTATCCATCGCTACCAAGTGTGTTAGGATCAAATTCTAGGGCGTCTACATATTTAACGGGGAACTCAGCTAAAAGTTCTTGCATGTCGGTATCTTTTTCGAGACAAACTAAGTTTTTAGTTTTTTCAGCTAGCAGGCGAGTTAGGTTTCCTGTACCTGGACCAATTTCTAGAATCAGTTCATCAGTTTTAATATCTGCTGCATTGATTATTTTGTTTAAGGCTTTTTCGGATACTAAAAAATTTTGACCAAGTCGTTTTTTGGCTTTTAGTTCGTAGGCTTTAAGGTTTAGGCTAGTCAGCAGTTTTAGATCCATCTTTTTCGTTGGTTGAAAGTTTAATTAATTTGACGCTCGAGGTGTGTCCGGCAATAATTTTAATTCCGGATTTATCTACTTTAAAATGTTTGGCTAGTACATCGAACACTTCTCGATTAGCTCGATTATTTTGAGGTGCAGACTTTACGGAGACTTTGATAGTTCCATCGTCAAGAGTTTTGGTAACTCCAGAAATTCTTGATTTTGGAGTTACTTTGATTTTGTAGTATTGAATGCTCAATGTAGGTTGTAGTTATTCAGTAAGATTTTCTATGTAGTCTAGACTTGATTGGCTAATAAGCGTCAAGTTTTTATTTGGGTAATTAATTGGATTCGCGCTTATGTTACTATAGTTTAGATAACTAAAACAATGGCTTTTTAACTTGTTTTAAGAAACTTTCTGATTTCTTCGGTAAAGTAAATAATTGAACTTATTCCTATTATTGTAAGCCATTCTGAATTATTCAAATGAGTTGTCTTGAATATAATGTTTAAAACCGGTATTTCAACTATGGCGTATAGAAGTCCTAAAGACAGTAATACCGCTATAAGTAAGTATTTATTGGGTTTGTCTATCATACTTAAATACATTTGTTTTTCACTTTTAGCATTAACAACGTTGAACATTTGAGCAATTACAAGGCAGGCAAATGTAGCTGTTGATGCTTTTAAATATAGGTAAGATTCTGTACTAAGAGTTGTTCCAAATTGGTATCCGCCTTTAAGTAAGAATATTAAAAAAACTATAGTTCCGAGTAGCCCAATGGTGATTCCAACTGATATAAAGCGTAAATTAAACCTAGATTCCAAAATTCGCTGCCCAATTTTTCTTGGTGGAATTAGCATAAAATCTTTTTCTGGTTTCTCTGCTGCAAGCGCGAGCGCTGGTAGCAAGTCGGTTCCAATGTTGATTGTTAAAATTAAAATTGCAGTTAGGGGAGCAGGAAGTCCTACAATAAGGGCGATAATTATTACGGTAAGTTCTCCGATATTACATGAGAATATATAGAAAATAAATTTACGTAGATTGTTATAGGTGGTTCGTCCTTCGGCTACGGCATCTATTATATTAGTAAAGTTATCTTTGCTTAAAACTATGTTAGCGGCTTCTTTACTAACTTCAGTTCCGGTAATTCCCATTGCAACTCCAATGTCAGCTTTTTTAAGTGCTGGAGCATCGTTTACACCGTCTCCAGTAACGGCAACGATTTCGCCTAATTCTTTTAGCATAATGACTACTCTGAGCTTGTCTTCCGGGTTTACGCGCGCAAAAATTAAATTAGTATTTTGATTAAGTAATTTTTTAAGTTTCGGGTCTGAGTAGTTTTTTAGTTCATCCCCGGTAATAACAGTGTCGTTTGGTTGGCATATATTTAATTGCACTCCAATAGCTTTAGCAGTGTTAGCGTAATCGCCAGTGCACATAATTAGTCTTATGCCAGCTCTCTTGGCTGCTAGTACAGTTTTTTTGATTTCTAAGCGTGGGGGATCAATGATGCCAACTAGTCCTGTAAAGATTAATTCATCTAGATCTTTTTCGGTAATTTCGGATTGTTTAGTTGGCTTATAGGCTAAGGCAATTGTTCGTAAGGCGTTGTTAGCCATTTGGTCTAATTTTTCTTGTATCTGTAGTTTGTGGGCGTCGGTAAGTCTTAGTATTTTTTGACCATCAAAAATTTTAGTGCAATTTTTTAATACTATATCTGGAGCCCCTTTTACTAAAATGTAGTTTTCTTGATTTTCTTGAATTAAGGTCCCCATCACTTTTCGGACGCTATTAAATGGGATTGTTTGTAATAAATTAACTTTTAATGGTTTACCCGAAATTTTTGCGGCTAAACTTAAAAGAGCACCCTCGGTTGGATCACCAATAATGGATTCTGTACTTAAATTTAGTTTAGCCGAATTACAGTTTTGACTTATTAATTGAATTTTACCCAAAAAATTTACAGTATCTTTATTGTTTAAAGAGTTAACTTGTCCTTTGTTGTTGTAGCCAATTCCCGAAATTTCGAATTCAGCAAATGGACTAAAGCAGCTAACGGCCGTCATTTCGTTTTTGGTGAGTGTTCCTGTCTTGTCACTAACAATTGTGCTGGTGCATCCCAAAGTTTCAACTGAACTAAGCTGTTTTACTATGGCACCTTTGCGGGCAAGTCTTTGGACGCCTAAAGCAAGAGCTATTGTGACCGTTGCTGGTAGCCCTTCTGGTACTGCGGCAACTGCTACCGATGAGGCAAAAATTAGGGTTTCAAGTAGCTCTCGTTGCTGCCTAAAAATAGTTAGGGCCACAATAATAACTGCAACTACAAGAGTAATTTTGCTAACAAAAAGCCCAATGTTATACAATTCAAGTTCTAGTGGACTTTTTTCTTTGGTGGTTTGATTAGTAAGTAGGGCGATTTGTCCGAATTTAGTTTGAAGACCAGTTTTTAATACAATTGCATACCCAAGGCCCGACATGACTTCTGTCCCCATAAATATCTGATTGTCTGGTTTTAGCTTAGATTTGAGCACTGGAATAGATTCTCCAGTTAAAATACTTTCACCAATATATAATTCGCTAGATTCTACAACTTTGGCGTCGGCTGGAATCCGCATACCTTCACTTAAAACAATTAAATCCCCAACAACTACTTGATCTGCCTTAATTTCAATGGTTTTACCGCTCCTAATTACAACTGCATTGGGGGATACTAATTTTTGCAAACTTTCTACGGCTCTATCGGCTTTGTACTTTTGCCCAAAGCTAATAAGACTATTAATAATTATAATCGCCAAAATAATAACGGCTTCAATCGGCTCTTGCGCAAGGTAAGAAATCCCGGCTGCAAAAAGTAAGATAATCGAAAATATTTCAGCAAATTCTTTTAAATATTCAATTAACCAATTTTTGGTTTTAGTTAACTTGATCTCATTTTTGCCGTATTTTAAAAGGAGCTTGGCTGCTTCTTTTGTACTTAATCCTTGATTATTTAGCGTAAATTTTGATTCCGCCATTCTTCAATTTTTTTATGATGTCCTGATTTTAACACATCTGGAACAGCTAATCCCATAAAAATTTCTGGTTTTGTGTATACAGGATACTTTTTTCGACGCTTAAATTTTTTAGAAAAAGAATCATTCTCATGTGATTCCTGATTACCTAAAACTCCAGGTAGCAATCTAGTGACTGCTTCAATCACAACCAGCGCAGGTAGTTCACCACCAGAAAGTACAAATTCCCCAATAGATAATTCTTCGTCCACACACAAATCAATAACCCTTTGGTCCATTCCCTCGTATCGCCCACAAACTAAAATCAGTCCACCCTTAGAATTTTTAACGAAAGCTTCAGATTTGCTCTGTGAGAACTTTTTGCCACTTGGCGTCATAAATACTACTTTGCCCTTATTTTGTTGCTTAGCTGCCATTATACAGTCATACATCGGCTGAGTTGCCAGTATCATACCAGCGCCTCCGCCATAAGGCGTATCATCTACATTTTTATGCTTATCTTTTGTATAATCTCGAGGATTCCAAAAATTAACCTGAATCAGTTTTTTCTCGATAGCGATCTTCATAATACTTTCTGAAAAGTACGGTTTTACTAGCTCGGGGAAAAGGGTAATAATGTCGAATTGGAACATGGCTGCATTTAGATTACTGACTTAGAGTATTCACTAAAATCTATTACTT
>CALQZM010000056.1 GCA_943349385.1 Candidatus Peribacteria bacterium | reverse complement strand
AGTAGTTTTAATTTCATTAATATTCGGTTTACAACAACCATTTACACCTTTAGAAGGAGCAAAATTAGGACCTGATACTCTTTTTCAAATTGGTCCAGTTAATGTAAGCAACAGTTTAATGGCCATGTGGATGAGCTCATTCGTTGTACTTATTTTTGCATTCTTTGCTACTAGAAAAGCAGGTATTATCCCTACTAAAACTCAAATAGTTGCTGAAGTAATTATTGATTTCTTCCTTTCAAAATTTGAAGATTCTTTAAAATCAAGAAAACTAGCGGTTCGAATCATTCCAATGATTTTAACAGTGTTTTTTATTATTTTAATCTCAAACCAATTTGGGTTTTTACCATTCTTGGGTGCAATCACTACTGAAAACGGATCACTATTTAGAACTCCAACTTCAGATTTTAGCTTAACTATTGCAATGGCATTATTTTTAGTAGGCGGTGGACACTTAATTGCTTTTATAATTTCTCCTTTTAAACAAGTATTTAATTTTATTAAAATTGACCAACTATTTAAAATTAGAAAATTCTCAGATATTCCAAATGCTTTCCTAGAAATGTTTTTAGGATTCCTTGATATTGTAGGTGAAATTGCAAAAGTACTATCAATTTCTGCTAGACTTTTTGGAAATCTAGTTGCAGGAGACTTAATGATCGCAATTATCAGTTCTCTAGCATTCTTTACAGCATATTTAATCCCGTTACCGTTTACATTCCTAAGTGCATTCTCTGGAATTGTACAAGCATTCGTATTTACACTACTAAGCCTATTGTTTATGGCTGGGACCATTGGTGGCGTCAGACAAGAAAGTCCTACTTCTGAAACGAACAAATAAATTTACCATAAATATTTTTTAACCCCTCATTTTATGGAATTAGAAGCAATCAAAGTAATTAGTGCAGCAGCATGTATCTGTATCGGTGGACTTGTCCCTACTTGGGCTGAAGGAACTGTAGCAGCAAAAGGTATTGAAGGTATGTCAAGAAACCCAGAAGTAATCGACAAACTATTCCCGAACATGGTAGTAGCTATGGCGATTTGTGAATCAGTAGCAATTTATTGTCTAGTGGTATCACTAATTATCCTATTCGTAATCTAATTTAACCAAAAAAGCACCTATGGAAGGCTTATTAAAGTTAGGCATCGATCCAAAAGCTATATTGGTTTATATAATAAACATGGGATTCTTAACTGTAATCCTATGGTATTTCTTATACAATCCAATAATTGGATTCTTAGATAAAAGACAAAAGAAAATATCAGATACAATTCTCGAAGCAGATATCATTAAAGCTGAATTTGAAAAAAAACTAGCTGAAATGGAATCTGACAGAGCCAAAACTCAAGCTGAATTAAAAGCTGAAGTTGAAAAAATGGAGAAATTCATTGAACAACGTAAAGCAGAATTAATAGCTGAAATGGAATCTGAAAAAGAAAAGTTACTTGCCAAAGCAAACATTGACATTGAAAAACGAAGCGCAAATTTAGTAAAGGATGCCGAAAAACAATTACTTGAAATTATCAAGAAAATTGTACTGGAAATCGTTTACAACAAAGTTCCAGCTGAAGTAATTCAAGGTAGTGTTAATGATGCTTGGAATAAATACAAAAAATAATTAATTGAAACTCAATGCTTAATAACTTCATTACAGTCTTAATTATAGAAATTACAAGGTTTCTAGTTTCAAATAAAAACTTTTTTGGATCATCTCAAAAAGATAGAGAAAAAGCTTTAGATGAGGTCAAATTCCCTACTTCAGTTAAAAACTACTTGCAAGCAGTAAGTACAGAAGATTTTGCTAAAGATACTAGCAGTCTAATAAAATACTTAAAAAATGCACCAGTTAAACTAGAGGAAAATGAATTTGCAAAATCTATCTGTACATTTTTAGTCTATAATTTTTCTAACGACGTATATTCATTTCCGTTAGATTATTTCAAACTTAATTACTCAGATCAAATTGAAGCAGTAAACACGGTAATTAAAAGCAACTCAGCACTAGCATCTACCTTAAAACAAATCCTTACAGATAATTCTTACCAAGAAATTCTTAATGGGATTCAAAATTTAGCAGAAAGATCTTTTAATTCTCCTTTAGTAATTATTCAGTCTCCATGTGAAATTGATTTAGAAACTAAAAAAGAAATTAGAGATAAAGTTAGTGATGAAACTAAAAAAACATGTTTACCTATTTTTCAAGTTAATAAAAACTTAATTGGTGGACTACGAATTTTTATAGATGGAAAAGTTGCAGATTTTTCTTGGATGGGACGAATCAACTTAATAATTACATCACTCAAATAAACAATAATTAAAATTTAAACTATGGCAAAAGAATCGCTATCAAATTTTCTGGAAAGCCTAGAGGCCACTCTTGCCAAGATTCCTGCTGGTGCAGAAGATTCAAGTGCCTACCAAGGCGTTATTGAGTCTTACAAAGATGGAGTTATTGCTATTCGCGGCCTTAACAACTTACGAATGAGTGAAGTTGTTAAGATTGAAAATACCAATACCCAAGCACTAGTTATGAACCTTGAGAAAGGAATTGCCTATGCATTAGTTCTTCAAGCTAATAGAGAAATTAGAGAAGGACTATTTGTAAAATCTTCTGGAAAATTCTTATCAATACCGGTAGATAAAGAAATTATCGGCCGAGTAGTAGACTCACTTGGAAATCCAATTGACGGAGAAGGGCAAATCAAAGCTGACAAATTTATGCCACTTGAAGCCTCCGCTCCTGACGTTATGGCACGTAAATCAGTACACCAACCAGTTCAAACTGGGATTATCGCGATCGATGCACTTGTACCAATTGGACGAGGACAAAGAGAACTAATTATTGGTGACAGACAAACTGGTAAAACTACAGTAGCTCTAGATACAATTCTAAACCAAAAATCAGAAAACATGGTTTGTATATATGTATCTATCGCACAAAGAGAAGGTAAAACTTCTCAAGTAGTAGAAACTCTTAGAGCACGTGGAGCCCTAGCATATACAACAGTTGTATCTGCACCTGCGGCAAGTTCAGCAGTAATGCAATACCTAGCACCTTATGCTGGTGTAGCCGTTGCTGAATATTTTATGGCGCAAGGCAAAGACGTACTAATTATTTACGATGATCTTTCAAAACATGCAGTAGCATATCGAGAAATGTCATTACTATTACGAAGACCACCAGGACGAGAAGCTTATCCTGGAGACGTATTCTATTTGCATTCACGGTTACTAGAACGAGCTGCAAAATTAAATGAGAAAAATGGTGGTGGATCAATTACTGCTCTACCTATTATTGAAACTCAAGCAAATGATGTATCGGCCTATATTCCAACAAATGTAATTTCAATTACTGATGGACAAATTTTCTTACAGTCAGACTTATTTTACAAAGGGGTAAGACCAGCTATTAACGTAGGGATCTCAGTATCTCGGGTTGGTGGAGCTGCTCAAACTTCAATCATGAAAAAAGTTTCTGGTACTGCTAAGTTAGACCTTGCTCAATATTACGAACTAGAAGCCTTCTCACAATTTGCCTCAGAACTTGATGAAGCTACAAAAGCTAAATTAACTAGAGGACGTCGTGTAGTAGAAGCACTTAAACAAAAACAAAATAATCCATATACTTTATGGCAAGAAGTAATCATACTTTATGCTGCAAGTAAAGGATTTTTAGACCCAATTGAAGCTACAGAAGTAGGTGAAAAAGTTAAAGAACTATTTGTTCTTGTAGAAACAAATTTTGCTGAACTTGTAAACAAAATTGAAACTGAGAAATCTTTAACTCCAGAAATCGAAGACGGAATTAAAGAAGTTATGACTAAATTCTTTGGGTAATATAACTTTTATATAAAATGGCATCTTTACTAGAGATCAAAAAGAAAATCAACGGAGTAAAAGGTACTCGCAAAATTACAAAAGCGATGCAACTCGTTGCTGCAAGTAAAATGCAATATTTTCAAAAAAGAGCCTTATCAATGCGTAAATATATTCAAGATCTATTAGATTTGCTTGAATTAAATATTAGCCATAAAGCTAAAAGTATTTACACAACTAGAGCTAAAGGATCATCACGAGTATTATTCGTACTATATACTTCAGATAAAGGACTATGCGGACCATTAAATACAAAATTAATTAATACCCTTGTCCGATCAGAAGAGTGGAACAATCTCAAAGAGGATTACAGATTACTGGTTACCATTGGTAAAAAAAGTTTTGATTTTGCTAAAAGTAATAAAATACCCGTAGCAAAAAATATAACTGGCTTCTCAGAAAAATTAACTACCCTAGAATCATTAAAAATCATCGACCAAATTCTTGAATTCTGGAAAGATGAAACTATTAGTAAAATCGTTTTTGTAAGTCCTCACTTTAAAAATTCCTTCACTTACTATCCAGTAAGAAAACAATATTTACCTTTCTCAGATAAAATGATGAAAGAACATATTGGTGATAGAGAAATTAAAAAGGATCCAAGAAAAGACTTTATGCTTTATGAACCAACTAAAGAAAGAATGACAGAAAAACTTCACGAAATGATTGTCCAAGGAACTTTTATGCAAGCTTTCTTAGAACTTAAAGCCGCTGAATATTCTAGCCGTATGT
>CALQZM010000055.1 GCA_943349385.1 Candidatus Peribacteria bacterium | reverse complement strand
CTGAACTAGAGTTTTTCTTGTTTGAAAAAGACGAAGATGGCAACGTGCATCCGCTTCCGCACGATTCTGGAGGGTATTTTGATCAAAGTAATGATTTATCTGCTGAAATCCGAAAAGAAATGAGTTTAGCCCTACAAGTTATGGATATTGATGTTGAAGCTTTGCATCATGAGGTTGCTTTAGGACAACATGAAATTAATTTTAAATATGGAACAGCTGTTAGAACTGCCGATAATGCAATGTCTTTCAAACAAGTATTAAAAACTATTGCTAATAAGTATGACTTACACGCAACTTTTATGCCTAAACCAATTGCTGGAATAAACGGATCTGGAATGCACGTGCATCAAAGTTTATTCAAAGATGGAATGAATCAATTTTACGACGAGCAAGATTCGTACCGGTTGAGTTCATTAGCTAAAAAATTTATGGCCGGTCAATTACACCACATTAAAGCTTTAAACGCAGTTATTAATCCTTTAGTAAATTCCTATAAAAGATTAGTAGTTGGATACGAAGCTCCTGTTTATGTTGCTTGGGCAAGTCGAAATAGATCTGCTTTGATTCGGGTGCCTCGATATACTCCAGGTCGTGAGCAAGCAACTCGATGCGAATTACGATGTCCAGATCCATCTGCAAATCCATATTTAGTTTTTGCGGCAATGTTAGCGGCAGGACTTGATGGAATTGAAAAAGGAATGCAAGTTGCGGATCCAGTTGAAGAAAATATTTTTGGATTCAGTGCTGACGAAATCGAACGAAGAGGAATTGGCTCTGTGGCAGCAACATTAAAAGAAGCGATTGATTGCTTGCGAGATAACCAAGTAATTCGTGGTGTTTTAGGTGAGCACACTTTCGGTAAATATTACGCAGCGAAATTAAAAGAATGGAATCAGTATCGAGTGACTGTGAGTAAGTGGGAATTAGAAAAATATTTGGATACTTATTAGTTTAAGTGCGGTTTGGTAAATTGAAGATTGGCTCCTCGTTTGTGGGGAGCCTTTTTTGCGCTATGTTGCGAAACGTGGATTTTATGTTTTATTTCAAATCACCGGTGATTTGAGTTGTGTCCTTATAGTAGCGTGTTTAGACGTTTTGGATTATTTACACAAATCTATAATTATTTGTTCCAAGTAAATTAAATATTCAGTTTGGGAATTTTTGGAATATTTGATTGTGCCGTTTTTTAAGTTTAGATCTAATTCCAAGATTTTGTTTAAAGTACGTTCTAAGTTTTCAAGTTTAAAATTCTTTAGACATGGTAAGGTTTTTTTAACTACAAAAGGATGAAGTCCAGTAAGTTTGGCGATTTCAAAATCGGTTGCCCCAGACTTTTTATGCGAAATTAGTTCGATTAGAATTCGAATTTGACGTGCTATCATAAAGAAAATTTTAGTAGGTTCTTCGCCGGATTCTGTTAGGGTAGAAAGATTATTTAACGATTTAGCCGTATTTTTTGCCGATAAACTATCGATTAATTCAAAAACCGAAATGTGGGTTGAGAATTTTACGATTTGGTCAATTTCGTTCTTGGTGATTTGATTTGATTCACTAAATAACGCCAATTTAATAGCTTCGTTTTCTATTTTTGCCGGATTTTGTTCTAATTTAATTATTAACTCTTTTAATAAATATTGGTCGATTGTTTTATTTTGTTTCCCGATAATTGCATTAAAATTTTGGGCTAAGTTTTGAGCGGACACACTAAAGTCTTTGATTCTGCCGATCTTAGTAATATCTTTTAAGATTTTACCGTTTTTAGGAATTTTATTCTCTTCGATTAAAAGGACCACACTGAAATCCGGAATATTTGAAAGTCCCTTTATAAATTGTTTATAGGATTTTTCTTCGAGTTGATCATAAGCATTATATATAAAAATTAGCCTTTTTTCGCTCAGAAACGGAGGTGTTTGAATTTCTTGAAGAATCAAACTTAGTTCTTTTTCTGGTGATTTGAATTCTGAAAAATTATTAGAATCTGGATATTTATTAAAAAACGCTGTTTTCCAGTTTGCAGCTTCTTTTTTAAGGTGGATTTGATCGTCGCCGTAGAATAAGGTTGGTGGTGAGTTTGTCATTGCGTCTGAATTATAATGGATTTTACTTGTTGTATCTCTAAATCCCCGGTGAAATTAAGTTGCGGAATGTATTTTTGTTTTGTAAAGAAGTGACTAAATTATAGTCCCTTTTAGATTTGTTTTCAATTACTTACTTTATTATTCTGATGCACCGCCATTAAATAATGGTGAACCAATTGCAGTTTGGAATTGGTTGAATTTAATTACGTCTTGTAGCCCTGGTGGAACTCGACGAGTGATTCTACCATCGTAGATAACTGTTACGCCTCCACGGTCTTTACTAAGGTCTCCAGCAGCAGTAACACCGGCAAAGAGTGGATCGATGTCACCGTAAACTGATCCTCTAATTAAAATTGGATTGTTAGAAGTTCCATCTTCATCTCCTTCTGTACTCCATTGGATTTTTCCGCCTGTTCCATCTTTAGGAATTACTGCGTAAACACCGTTGATTTCTGTAACAGTTGGAGCGATGTTTATATCACCACCGATTACTAGAAAGGCAATTGTGCCTTTGGAGTTGGCTGAGTATTTGATGTTAGATTGAATATTTAGATCTCCGTTAACAATAACTGTTTTAGAAGCATTGCTATCTATTAAAACGGTATTGGTAGCAGAGTTTTGTATTGTTAAGTCGGAAGATTTATAGACCTTACTTTTAAAGAAAGGAGTTTCTAATACTGAATCACTCAATTCAGAAATTAAGTTTCCAAGTGTCATTGCTCCATTTGATAATCTACTTACACTATTTAGTAGGGAAGCATTAATTTTATCTTTCTGCCATTTTTCGGATTTTTTGATGGCTGTTTCGCAAACTGAACTTGAGAAGTTTTTAAAGGTAGAATTGTTAAATGTGTCGCCTAGGATTCCTGCTAAGGTTTTTTTATTTGCTTCTTTACAAATAGCGTTACTTGCTTGTGATATAGCATCTCCTGTACCAGTACTTGTGATTCTTGCAGGTGTATCTGGCGCTTCGGTAAATACTGGACTTTGAGTGTTTCGATTAGAGCAAGCTTGAAGATTTACACCAGTTGAGAATCCTTCTTCAAGATACACGTCACCAAATCCTCGGCTAAGTATAAACGGACAAAGCACAGCAACGTAAGTTGGTTTGGACTCAATTATTATTGGGCGTACTGCCTCTGGTAATAATATTTCTATGAAAGCTTGATTTTTGAATCTAACACTACAATCTGCTGTGAATCCTCTGCAGTTTTCATCTTTGTTTGGCCATGAAATTTTACCATTGTATTCGAATTCTTCGCTTAATCTAGGGAGTCCACCTATTAAATTAATTTTTGCGTCATTTGAATTTCCGTCATTATTGTAACCATTAATCCCATTTTCAATTGAGTCTCTAAATCTAATTTGAGTACCTTCTGGGAAATCAAAATATTGAGTGAACTCGATTTGATAAGTTACTGTTTCGTTTACTCCAAAGAAAGCATTTCGAGTTTTAGTACCATCCTTTTTAATAAATTTTTCAAGATCTGCAATTGGTTCTCCCGGTTCGTCTTCATCTCCCCTAAATCTAAATGGATCACTACAGTCTGGATTAGTACGATCGTTATCAATGTAGAAGTCTAATGTTGTACTTCTGTCAGCCCCATAGACCAAGTATTCTTTGAAATCGTTACCGCTGTCTATTTCGCTTACAACTAAATTTCTATTATTAGTTCTATATTCTAAGTCATCAATATAATCTTCTGGATCTTCACCTTCTTCTACGTCTACAACTAGTTTAATAATAGAAATTCTATTTTCTTCAATAGTTAATCCATTTGATCTGCGACCGTCTACGAGTCCTATTAATTGTACGCATATACCATCTGGATTATCATCGGTCACTGTAATTATTCCTTTACAAGTGTGGCCTTCAACGCCCTCGCCACGATTGATTTCGTAAGTTAGAGTATCTCCTTCATCGAGGATTGCTGATTGTGATTTACCTAAAATTGGACCATTCGTGATACCGCTTGCACTACCACTGCCATTAGTAAGTGTCCAATTTAAATCTCCTCTAAAACTTGATGGAACAACATTTGTTATTTCAAAATCATAATTACCAGGAGTAACTGTTCCGTTAGGTTGCACGGTTATACTTTCACAAAGTTCACCTCCACCGATGTCTTCAAATGAAACTAATTTCTCGCAACTTGCCGGTGTTAAAACTCCTTCGTCAATTTTGCAGTTTACAACTGTTGATGCAGTTGGATTATTTACTATGATTTTGTTTGTATCTCTTTGAATGCTTGTGCTTCCACCTCCTGTGACTTCGCATTGTAGGATAGATTCAAGTTCAGGAGGCCTTACAGTATAAGGAATATCGTATGTTGTATCGTTTATTTTAACCGGATTGCCTAAGGTTAAGTTTTCACACTCACTTGTTCTATTAAAAGTATCAGTTACAGAGCAGTTTGAGTATCCAGGTAGGCCAAGTGTAAAGCTATCTCCAGCATCTACATTTGAGACTTCTAGATTATATTCTTTGGTGTCTCTTGAAAAAATTAAAAATCCGGATCCATCTAATTCGGTTAAACTTAGTGAATTTCTTGGAGTTGCAACAAAAGCTCCACTTGAGAGAAGATTTGTT
>CALQZM010000054.1 GCA_943349385.1 Candidatus Peribacteria bacterium | reverse complement strand
AAGCAAGCTGAAATTAGTGAGCTAAAACAAAAGCAACTTAAGAGTAAAATGGATAATCTCAAAGTTGTTGAGGCAGAGGCCGAAAAGGACGAAGCCGAAAAAGAAGCTGCTCTATTGGCTGAGTTAGAAAATCTATAATAAGTATTTAAGTCCTTGTGCTAAGTATGATAGAAGGTGGTTTTGGGCAGAGACTTTTTTAGTCGACTGGTTTTGCAGTTATTATAAGTCTTTTTAAGTTTGTTCCAATTGGAGTACATGTTATTAAAGTTAATCGATCGTCACCTGAATCCCCTAAAACATTAACTTCAGAGGGAAGGACTTTTTGAATATCAGTAATTTTGTAGGCATACTTTTGTTGATCGTAAAACATTATAATTTCGTCGCCGACTACAGCTTGGTGAAGAACTGCGAATACATCTTTGAATCGTCCTGGATCCCATGGATAATAGGAACTATGTCCGGTTAAAACTGTGTTCCCTGACTCGTTTGGGTAAGGTGTACCCGGGTAATGAACTACCCCGTCTTGGAGTGATTTTTGGATCTCTGACTCAAGTGCATCCCAATCACGTGAAATTAAGGTAGATTCAGAAACCCCCACTATCGGAACATTGCTTCTTAGCCGCGGAATTATTACTCTCATTCCTGGAGGCGTAACTTCAATATTTAGTTTTGGAATATCTGAATTTTCTACAAATTCAAAGCTGCTTGGTAGTAATGCTAAAGCGGAATCCCCATTTGTAAAATTATTTAAAGGTGTTAAAAGTCCAGATTCAGAAAAGTTTAAGTACCAATTCTCAAAAATTTTAGAATAGGCTGACCAATTTAAAGCTAAGAAAGTTATACTGAATATTAATCCGCTAACTAAAATAAATTTAAGTTTATCAAAAATAAATGACCTTAAATTATTGTTGCCTCCGAGTTTATTAATTTGATCTAACTTTTTTAAATTTCTTGGTGATGCAGCTTGATACTTGTTGTCTTGGTAGGCGTAATCACTAGTGAGGTTGTTTTTTTTAACTGGGATTAGCTCTTCGGGTTGATTGACTGAATCTTTTAGTTGATGTGATTTTAGATCTAAAACATATTCGGTTTGTCTAGATTGCAAATCGGTGGAATTAGTGGAATTTTCAGGATTAGGTGTTTCTTTTGGACCAATTGGCAAATTTGTTTTTTGGGCAAATTCATTGAATAACTCGGATCCAAGTTCCTTTTGCAAGTCAATTCCAGAGATATTTGCGAGGCTAGATGGATTTACTTTTGCGGAATCTGTACTAGGTTCAGGCCGCCTAGCATCTGGTTCATTTTGCTTTAAATACTTTAAAAACTCCGAATTTTCATCAAAAATTGCATTCATATTGTCATTATACGAATTTCTCTTTTCAAACCTAGTAAAATGTTTTGCTAAAAATGCAAAATATTTGCTATAATAAAGGGATATAATATTATTAACTTATGATCGAATCCCTAACAATTATCGAACTTATCAAGCACCTAGCCTATGGAATGTTTTTAGGCGCGGTAATTGGAATTGATAGAGAAAAAGTTAGTATACTTAGCAATACCCATAAATTTGCAGGACTTCGTACTTTCACCTTAATTGGAATGCTCGGAGTTTTACTTTCATTATTACAAAGTATTTCAATTATATTTTTTGCAATAGTTTTAGCAGGATTTTTGCTATTGGTAATAAGTTCGTATATCACACATACACTAAAATATAATACCAATGGTGGAACTTCTGAAATTGCCAGCATTATAGTTTTAATTGCAGGTTACTTTGTTGGAATAGACAACTACACACTCGCTACTATCATAACAATTTTTACAGCCTTACTTTTATACGGCAAAAAGCCACTCAGAGATTTTGCCTCAAAAATTACTCAACCAGAATTAAAATCGGTAATTCAATTTATAGTTATAGCTTTTATAGTACTTCCGCTTTTACCAAATCAGTCTTTTGGACCACTAGATGCATTTAACCCATACGTAATTTGGACAATGATTGTAGTAATTTCTGGATTATCTTTTTTAAGCTATATAGGCATTAAATTAATTGGAACTGAAAGAGGTTTAAGTTTAAGTGGATTTTTGGGTGGTCTAGTTTCAAGTACAGCAGTTACTTTAACTTTTAGTAAAAACAGTAAAAAGTATAGCGGAATTGTTTACCCATTTGTATTCGGGATCATAATTGCAGCTACGGCTATGTTCTTTAGAATATTATTAGCAGTATTTATAGTTAATCCAGCTTTAACTGAATCTGTAGCAATTCCACTTTTAAGTAGTGGATTTACTGGATTACTAGTGTCGGCATTCTTATGGAAGAAACAAAAAAATGAACATGCCAATAATAAAGCAGTCAATAAATCACAAAGTATGGAGTTTAATAATCCATTAGATTTAATTGGGGCAATTAAGTTTGGGGTAATTTTTGCCTTAATATTACTGATTGCTAAGTTTATGAGTATAACCTTTGGTGATGGTGGTATTTACCTTACAAGTATCTTATCTGGTCTTGTTGATACTGATGCCATTACAGTTTCTTTAGCTAATTTAGTAAAATCCGATTCAATTTCAATAGTACTTGCTACGATAGGTATTACACTAGCAACTATGACAAATACTCTGATCAAAGGCGTTTATGTCTTAGCACTTGCAAGCCGACCAGTTGCTATACGAACTATTTTTGCAGTTTTAATTATTGTTATTGCAGGCTGCTCATCATTATTCTTTATTTAAAAAAGTACTAGTAAACAGGTAAGGATCTACGATACAATTTTACTGAAAATATAATTGTTGTTTTAGCTAAATCATTACCAATGCAGATAATTCCGATTCACACTCCCCGCCTAAATCTAAATGAAAACTTAAATGATCATTTAGTTGAGGCACTTTTTACTTCAGAATTAAGTTTACTAGAAAATGATATTTTAGTAATTTCGTCTAAGATAGTTTCTTTTGCTGAAGGACGAGTTGTAGAAGTGAAAAATAATATAGAATTTGAAGAATTAGTTAAGAGAGAATCAGAAAAATATTTTAAAGGATCAGTGGTCGATTTAAGTTATAAATTTGGCCTTTGGATTGCTAATGCAGGCATTGATAAATCTAATGTTGAGTCTGGAAAAGTTGTTTTATGGCCAATTAATCCGCAAGAATCTGCTGACAGTATACGAAGTTTTTTGGTTAAACATTTTCGGCTAAAAAACTTAGGAGTCATTTTAGTGGACTCAATTTGCCAACCAGGTCGTAGGGGCGTTACAGGAGCGGCACTTGCCTACTCTGGAATTATTGGCGTAACCGATGAACGTGGTAAAAAGGACTTGTATGGTAATACTTTAAAAATAACCAAAGCTAATAAAGCCGATATGATTTCAGCTGCGGCTAATTTATTAATGGGCGAAGCTAATGAGGCGATTCCTTATTGCATAGTTCGCCAAGTTGAGATTGAATTTCTGGGCAAAAAAGTAGATAGTATTGCCGAACTTAGCATGCCCCTCGAAGATTGTATTTTTAATGCGATATATAAATAATGAAAAAAATAGTAATTTTAATATCTGGACGAGGCAGTTTACTTGAAAGTTTTAAGATGGCTAGTAATTTAGAATTGGTAAAAGTTATTGCCAATAAAGAATGTGACGGAATTTTATTAGCTGAACGCCTTGGCTATACGACAGAAGTTCGCAAAGACTTTAATAAAGAATTAGCTGTCGAATTAAATAACTTAGGAGTTGAAGTAGTTGTTCTAGCTGGATTCCTAAAAATAATTTCAACTGAATTCTTAACTGAATTTACAGGCAAAGTAGTTAACTCCCATCCATCTTTACTTCCAAAATTTGGTGGACACGGATTTTACGGTATGAAAGTACACCAAGCGGTTATAGATTCTGCTGAAACGGAATCTGGGTTTACAATTCATGAAGTAACATCGGATGTCGACGCTGGTAAAATTTTGTTTCAAGAAAAAATTGCTCTCTCAGATGACGAAACTGTTGAAAGTTTAGCAGTCAAGATTTTAGAGCTAGAAAAAAAGAATTATCCTGAAGTGGTAGGCAGAATAGTTAGTTAAGACTGGCTAGCTACCCTCTTTTAGGAATTTCTTTAGTATTTGGTTTAATGTTTAAGCTAGTCTCGGTTTTTACGAAACTGTTATCGGCAATGTCTTCGGCTATAACAAGTCCGGCGCCAATCATGCAGTTTGAACCTACTTTGGTTCCTGGCATAAACTTTGTACCGATTCCAACCCGAATATTGTCTCCAGTTACTAATCCTAATTTTTTAGTTCCATAAGCGATTTCGCCTTCATCAAGACGTAAGTTTCCAGTTAGACATCCAGCTCCAAAAGAAACGTTATCACCAATTATGCTGTCGCCGATATAGTTATGGTGAAACCAGGTATCGTTACCAATGTAACTTCGAGCAATTTCGGTAGCGTATCCAACTACGCAATTTTCACCAATATATGAATCACGAACAAAAGATCCTACTCCAATAATTGTATTTTTACCAATGTAGGCTGGTCCTTGGATTACGGCATTGGCATCAATTTTGGCACCTTCTTCAATAATAACATCTCCTGAGATCTGAGCAGAAAGGTGGATTCTAGCTTTAGAGTGAATACCTGCATGAGATTCTTTTTCGACAAAATAGCGGGCAGTTCGGTAAATATCGAGCGGATTTTTGATTGGTACCCAATGTCCTGCATAAGGAATAACTTTTAGTTTTGCCCCTTCAGTAACTAGTTGCAGTAGAGATTTTTCGTATAAATCGTCATGCTCAGAATTTATAGCAGTAACTTTTTCGTATAACTTATTTGGGTTTTTAAAGTAATGATAAACCAAATTTATCATGTCGCTTGGTTCGGTTCCGGGTACAGGCTTTTCGATAATACTTGTTAAATGCATAAAATCATCGTGCTGTATGTATCCCCCAGGGAAATAAGATTCAACTTTTTT
>CALQZM010000053.1 GCA_943349385.1 Candidatus Peribacteria bacterium | reverse complement strand
GTAAGAGAACATTACGATTACAATTCCAAGTAAGGAATATTTTAAAGCGTCTTTCCCTTGATTGATTCTGTTTTCATCGCCGTTGGCAGTTATAAGTAGAAATGCTCCAACTATAAATATTACTAAGGCGAAGACCGAGATCATTCTAACTAAGAAATTAGCAACTGTGTTAATTGTTCCAATTATCGGACCGCCTTCGATGTTGGTGTTAAAATTGTTGAGTCCTTGACCTTCTTGGCGTAAGCCTTTTTGAGTATCGGTAACGTCAAAAAATTCTGTGCCAAATGGAGTTCGTTGGTAATCTTCGCCACTAGTTTCAACACTAGCAATGGCAGTTGGTTCGTTAGCATCTTCTATACAGGAATAGGACCTAGCGCAGTTAGTTACGTTTCTGAATTCCCCACATTCTTCTTGTAGATTGTCTCGGTTTACATCTATAGTTTGGTTACCAACTTGAATACTGGCTGAAAAATCTGAACTTATTGGAGTATTTTGAGCTAGATTAAGTGCTTGTTTGCAGGATTCACATTTCCCGATTTTTTTGGGTAGATTTACGGCGTTGCAAGTTTCGTTACCGCCATTTATTTCACAATCTTTGTCTGAATCAGCATTCCTTTCGGTGATAGATTTGTAATACTTTCCAGCCTGAACCACACCGTTTTCATCTTTACATTGTAAATTTTGGCATCGATCGTCAGAGATGCCGTTTCCTCGATATCCTTTTGCAATTTGATCGGTTGCTGCTGGCTCGTCAATTCTTTTTTGTAGACATGTGATTTTTTTGCAATATGTATCCCTTGTAGTGTTGTTTGATTCTGTCCAATTAAAAAATGGTCTTACTAGTAGATCGTTAATGCAGGCTGCAGGTGCAGGTTCAGTGGCAAATACTGTGTTAAAGCCGAAACTACTTAAAATTATGCATAAAGTAATTTGTGATAATATTTTTGATAGCATAGTTTTGCTTTATTTAATCTAATTATTATACCATTTTAGGCTAGTCTTTGTCTATATATATTTCACGAGGTTTAGCACCGTTAACTGGTCCTACAACTCCTTTTTCTTCTAATATGTCAAGTAGTCTTGCGGCTCTGGCGTATCCAATTTTTAATTTTCTTTGAAGCAATGATGCTGATGCTTTTCGGCTTTCTACTACAATTCTATAGGCTTCTCCATATAAATCATCGTCATCTGAAGAGTCAGCACCTGATGAATCATTAGAATGTTTATTGGTGTTCTTTTCGGTAATTTCGTCTTTATAGTCAGGCTCAAGCGTTAATTTAAGCCGATTAGTCACTTTTTTGATTTCTAGGTTTGAAACATAGATTCCTTGAACTCTAAGCGGTTTGGCAAAGTCTTTTTGAAGATAAAGCATGTCACCTCGACCGAGCAAGTCTTCGGCTCCCATGGTATCTAAAATTGTTCTTGAGTCGATTTGCGAGGTTACTGCAAACGAGATTCTGGTAGGGATATTGGCTTTAATTAATCCGGTAATTACATCAACTGAAGGTCTTTGAGTAGCGATAATTAAGTGGATTCCAACGGCTCTTGCCATTTGGGCTAGTCGGCAAATTGAGGCTTCGACCTCTTTGCCATTGCTCATCATAAGATCCGCTAACTCATCAATAATGATTATGATTTTAGGCATTTTTTTAGTCCGGCTATCTTCAGTATTATATTCTTCGATATTACGACAACCCGCATGCGATAGAGTTTGGTAACGTCGATTCATTTCTGCAACTGACCATTTTAAGGCGTTGGCAGCTTTTTCTGGATCCGTAATAACCGGAGTTAGTAAATGGGGGATTCCGTTATAATCTTTTAATTCAACCCGTTTAGGATCGACCATTATGAATTTTAGCTCTGCTGGCGAATTTTGATATAATAATGAAATTAAGAAGGTGTTCATTGCCACTGATTTACCTGCACCAGTTGCTCCAGCGATTAATAAATGTGGCATATCGCTTAATTCCGCCATTACTGGTTTTCCACTAACATCTCGACCTAAAGGCAGGGTTAATTTATTTTTTTCGGCGATTTTAGTGAATTCTTCGGATTGCATTAATCCTTTTAATTTTACGACCATTCTTTGTTCGGCAGGAAGTTCAATTCCTACTAAAGATTTTCCTGGGATTGGCGCTTCGATTCTTAATGATTTAGCTGCCAGTGCTAAGGCTAGATCATTTTTTAAATTTGTAATCTTAGATAATTTTACTCCTTCGGAAGGTTTAAGAGTGTATTGCACTACAGTTGGCCCAACGTGTACATCGGTCATGCTAACTGCGATGTCGAATTGCCGTAGTTTTTCTTTAATTTTTTCGGCATTGGCTTTTAGAATTTTGTCGTCGATAAATACTTTGCTATTTTCTCTGTCGAGCAATTCATAGCTTGGATATTCCCATTCAAGAATTTCTTCTTCTAGTTCGGTTTGGTCTTCGACATTAATATTAGATTCTGTACCTTCGGCAAACATAGTTTCTTGTTCTTGAAAATTAGTTTCAGCTTCGTCGTCTTCAATGATAGCTTTTTTAGATTTATTTTTACCCGAACTTAATTGAGGCTTAAGAATTTCTGGTTTAATAATATTTATTTCATCTTCTAGTTCGTCGTCTTGTTCTTCGTAATATTCTTCTAGCTCTTCTTCAACTTCGTCTTCGTAGTCTGCTTCGATTAATGCTTTTTGTCTTACTTTGGTAGGTGTAACAATTTTGCTTGGGAAAAACGTTTTGATCACCATTTCTTTTATTGAAACTTCAAAAGTAAGTAAAAGCGAAATCAAGAAGGTCGGTACAAATATCATGCTAGAGCCTAAATTGCCCACTTGTAATACGATTCTAAAAAACCAGTTAGTTATAAATCCTATATATCCACCATAATTACCGGCAATTGCGTATTCTAAGATTTTGTCTTCTGGGACTGATAAATGAAAAATGCTTAACAATGAAATTAAAAATAGTCCGGCACCCGTAATTTTGGCCATTGTGATTTTAATTTCTTTCGATAAAAATAAGAGACCAGCTGTTAAAAGTAGTAGAGCGGGTAATATATAAAGTCCCCAGCCAAAAATTGGTTTTAGGAATTCGTTGATCCAGCTTCCAGGTAAGCCTAGTTGATTTGATAAACTTAATAAAATGAGGATCCCAATACTAAGGGAAACTACTGCCCAAATTTCACGGGCGATATCTTCGCTAACTTCGAGTTGCCATTGTTCGTCGTCTAAAGTTTGTTGTCTGGTTTTTCGTTTTTTCGGGAAAAATGTATCTACGAAAAATTTCATTAAGCCGTTCTTTTTTCTGCGTCTTCTTCCCATATTTTGCAATTATGTATCAAGTAATAAGTATATTTTATTGTACGGTAATTGTGGGGTTTAGCAAAATTTATAAGGGGGAATGTGGTTGACGAGCAAGGTGATTGTAGTTTGATTTTCAGCGCTGAAAAGTTGCGGAAAGTGCGAAATGTTTATTAGTTTATTCTTAGTCTGTACCAGAATTTGTTGATACTGTTCGGTAAATGGCAAAGTCGAATACTGAAAGTGCATTTGGACGGCTTATTTGGGTTAGTAAGTTCTTTTGAGCGGATTGATAGCTAGCAGTTGAGTTGATAGTTACGTATGGGGCTATAAGGTTGGCAATTGGATCTTGCTCGTTTTTTATTGATGTTTCAGCCGCAGTACAATTTGAACTACAAATTCTGTAGTAGATGCTACCCAAAATTTCTTCTAGTTTGGTTGGATCTGCAAATGAAGTTGGAATGTTGATTTGATCTAAATTGATAGCGTTGGTAAGAGAGAGGATGTTGTTTTCGTGAGAATCAAGGAATTCTTCTATCGTTTTTCGTGGAGTAGAATAATCTTCGCCGTTATTATAAATAATTTCTCCTGAGTCATCGAAATTAAATCTATCTGGATTATCTTCACCGTCAGAATATTCAAAGAAATCCCCACCGTTGAATCCTATTTCAGTTGAATCTGCTATGTAAATCCTTGCTGGATTATTTGCCCTTTTACCAATGTTGCCAGTACTTCCATCTGGCCCACCTGCAGGTAAGTAATCAGTCAAGAAGTCAATTCTGAGTTCCATGTCTGATGTGTCACCACTTGCAGAATTTTCTTGCTCCCCAGAAAGTTTAAATAAAAGAATATTTAAATCCGCCTGTGTAAAATCTCCTAGTGTGGTATCCTCTAAATTCGGTAAAAAATATTCGACTTCAAATGATTCGTTTCCTGTTAATGGGATTTCTACAGACTCCCCAGGTAATAGTTTTTGAAATAATAACTGTTTTCGTTGGTCGTCTATATTTCCCTCAAAGTACTCCTTTGGTAAAATCGGAAAATGATTCGTAGTCGTGTTTACTGCAAATTCAATTTTAGCTGGCTGGCTATTAATTTCCCATTCAACTTTATAATCATCACCAGCATAACTGCTTTCAGTTGAGTAGAATATTAGTTGCCCAAGTTCAGATCCACCTTCGGCTAAATATTCGGCGTGTCCGTTTCTGATTAAATCTGCTATTTGCCGAGATTCGCTGGTAATAAGTCGCGCGAGTCCTAAAGTGATTAAAATTAAGATACTAGTTAGTAGGATCGCAATTAATAGTGCGTTTCCGGCTCGAGTTTCTGGTTGAACCTGATTGTGAATTTGAGAATTTTTCATATTTTAAATTTCTTGAGGACTATATGATCTTGATGAAATTGTAGTTTGTAAAACAATTGGCTCTGACTCTGAATCCTCAGCTTTTTCAGTTTTGGAATTTCTTTCAATGTTTAAAATGATTTGAACTTTTGGTTGCTTTAATTGATTTGATTCTTGAAGAATATTGTAGTTATAAGGATCGCTCTCTGGCGTAACTTCAAATTCGGCATACTTTATTTTGAGTCTATTACTATGTAAATCGGTAGTAGATAAATCATTCCAACTTGAAACAAGATTTTCACGAGTCTGTTTTTTTGCCATGATGGTATAAAAGTTGGTTTCGTCGTCTAGTTCTTTTGAAACAATTACTCTTTCCAATCCATCGTTGGTTACGAATACTAAATCTGGATTTTCGCCTAAATTTATACCT
>CALQZM010000052.1 GCA_943349385.1 Candidatus Peribacteria bacterium | reverse complement strand
TTCATTTTGCAGATAATCTTGAGTGATATAGCTCATTAAGTCAGTAAAACAGTGCTTTGCTGTATTTGGGTATTTCGGATTTTTTATTGCTTTAAGATTTCTGTTTGGATTTTTGAAAACTACTTCGTTAATAAATTTGATCCAGATATCCATGTCGATTCTAACTTTGAGTGGAGTGGTTTGATCGCTTAAATTTGGAACAATTAAGGCTTCTTCTTTGATTGTAATGGATTGCTCGTTAGTAAGCTCAAGTCCTGCGGCTTTTTGAATAGCTGGATAATTAAGTGCGATTATAGCCAAAATTACTTCAGCTAAAAAGTTTTCACTCATGTTTTTTACTATTAAATAGACTAATGGGTGTTTTGGACCTAGTTTATCTATAAATTGCAGTAAAATTTGGTATAAATTATCTTCTTGTTTTTTTTGTTTCTGCTCCTGTTTTTGGTCACTCGCCATAGAAGCAGATGCTTCTTTCATTTGTTCACGTAAACGATCTAAGGCCCCTGCGTCAATTCCTTCGCTACTCTCGGCTCCCGAAAACGATTCAAAATCTCCCATAATAGTAATTAAATAAAAAGATGCTAGCAGATGTTAGCATCTTTTAAGCAAATTTGTAAAATCTTAAATTAAACAACAGCTACGAAAGTTCTTTCGTATTTTCTACCGTCGAATCTAATAACTTTCTTTCTTGAGAAAGATACTTTTCCGTCAGTAAGTGCGTATAATGTGAAATCTTTTCCAGTTCCAACATTATTGCCAGCTCTATAAGTAGAGCCTTTTTGTCTTAAGATTATATTGCCAGCTATACAAGCTTGGTCTCCGTAAATTTTTACGCCGAGTCTCTTCGAGCGGGAGTCTCTACCATTCTTACTCGAACCACCGGCCTTCTTGGTTGCCATATTCCTTCTTTATTACTGGATAAATTATTAAAAATGCTTGCTGATTCTATAAAAATAATTGTAATTTGGCAAGTAAAAATTTATACTTTTTGTTGTTAAATATCTATTTTACCAGTTTTTGATGAAAAATATAGCAATAATCCTTATTTTTAGCTTACTATTTGGGTCTTCAACATTGGCACAATCCCCAGTTCCTGAACCAAGTAATCCTACAGTCGATGCGGCTAAAACCGAGCAGCAAACCGCAGATGCGGCTAAAAAGCTGGAATTGATTCAAAAAGAAATAAATAGTAGTAAGTCTAATTTAAAAAAATCCGTATCTGATACTAGTCTTTTGGAGCAAAGACTAGACGACGCCAGTGAACTTGCAATTACCTTAGATAGTCAATTAAAGGCTATCGATGAACAATATGAGTACACTCAAAACAGGATAATTCTGATTACAGATAATATTACAAAAAATGAACAAAAGCTCAAGGCCTTACTCGACGAAATATCGATTCTGGTTCGGCAGATTGAGTCTCAAAAAGACAAATTCAAGAATATCATGACCTTAATTTACATTCAATCTGATCAAGTTGGATTCTTTGATAAATCTGATTTACAAACAATTAAATTATTACTTTCGAACGACTCTGTGTCGGATATGTTAGAAAAAGCTGATAACTTAGCTTTGCTTGAACTCGCTCTTGGTGATTTACTGGAGCAGTTGGGCGTAAGTAAAGAAAAATTAGAGAATGACAAAAACGAGGTAGAAAAAGCGACCAAAGAGCTTAAAGATTTAAAGCAAAAGTTAGATAAAGAAAAGCTATTTTTAGCATTACAAAAAGAGTCAAAAGAAAAGCTACTTCTTGCCACGAAAGGTGAAGAAAAACTTTACGTAGAGTTGTTAAAACAAGCTAGAGAAGAACAAATTTTGATTAGAAGAGAATTTTTAGATTTAGTTAAAGTTTATTCTGAATACCAGTCATTATTTGGTGTCAACGGATTTGGACTTGATGATTTTAGTGATTCTGGAGTGCTCTCTTGGCCAGTGCCGCCATCGCTTGGGATTAGTGCCTATTTTAGAGATAAGTCTTACAAAAAGGCATTAGGTGTAGAGCATAACGCGATCGATATTAGGGCGCCGCAGGCGACCGAAGTACTGGCACCTGCTGATGGAGTAGTTTTAAAAACTAGAGGTGGCGATGGTAATGATTATCATTACATTGTACTTGGTCATAATGAAGAAGTAATGTCTTTATACGGACATATGTACGACATATTTGTTCTACCTGGCCAAACAGTTAAGAGAGGTGAAATTATTGGCTTAAGCGGAGGTTTGCCTGGTTCACGAGGTGCAGGATGGCTAACAACTGGTCCGCACTTACATTTTGAAGTATTTAAAAACGGTTCTAATGTAGATCCTTATGATTATTTAGATATTTCTAAACTACCAGAAAAATATCAAAGATAGTTTTTAGTTTAATTATGATACCTAATCTACAAAGCCGATTACTAGGCTAGGCGTTTTCGGCTCTTTTTTTTGCTAGATAGTCGTTTAATAGTTTTTTGGCTGTAGGTGTGATCGCGAGTCCGCCTTTGGCTGTTTCTCTAATATTGCTATTCATATTCTTGGCTACGTTGTTCATGGCTTCGACTACTTCGTCGAATGGGATTTCACTTATAAGCCCCATTGCCGCCATATCTACTGCCGTAAAGGCGTTCGATACTCCGAATCCGTTTCGTTTGATGCATGGTACCTCAACGAGTCCACCAATAGGGTCACAAGCTAGTCCTAACATGTTTTGTAGCGATAATGCTGCAGCCGTTACAGATTGCTCAGGAGTAAGTCCATGTAAGAATCCAATTGCTGCTGCTGTCATACAGCTCGAAGAACCAATTTCGGCTTGGCAACCGGCCTGCGCCGCTGAGAAAGTTGCATTTGCAGCAATTATAATCCCGATTCCGGCTGAAACAAGTATGGCTTCATGAATTTTTTGGTCGGGAATATTGTAAGTTTCTTGCATAGCAATCATACATCCCGGTAAAATTCCGGCAGATCCTGCTGTTGGAGCAGCGACAATTCGTCCCATTGAGGCGTTGCATTCCATTACGGCGATTGCATACAAGTTAGCTTTAATGGTAATTAGTGATGATAGCAATGGAATCCCTGCGTCGATTGCTTTTTTAATTTTATATGCTGAGGCATCGGCAACTTTGGTTTTAACCTTAGTTGGATCATTAATAACTGTATTGGCAGCATCTTTCATTATATTATATCTTTTTCCAATTTCAGCTAAGATTTCGTCTGCCGATCGGCCAGTTAGCTCTTCTTCAGCTTTCAGAACAGCTTCAGCTATCCCAGAAAAGTTATTTTCTGATATTAATTCAAGTAGTTTTGCGGCTGAATAAAATAATTTAGACATGCTAATCTTCTATGTTAACAAAATTGGATAGGTGGTTTATGAATTTAGTCCAGTTTACACCCTCGATAGCTTCAATTTGAGCTAAATCTGCAGGCGTGAACCATTCTCTAACTTCTATAGTTAAAATTGAGTAATCTTTATATTGACCAGTTGTAATATTTACGATGTTTTTACTTAGTGAATTCACCTTGTCTATTACTTCTTTTGGCTTAATAATACCGTGTCCAAAGTGAATTAATAAAGTAGAATGCTCTAACGAGATCGAAACTGGAATTTTACCGATAAAGTTGATTACGGCTTTTCCACCACCAATTGAAGATCCGGTAACTGACCTAGTTTCATTATCGTCAAATACTAATTTCACCGTATTCGGATGTAATCCTTCGCCTAAATCGGTTGGAATTATGTTGTATTCAATCTCTTTTTCTTTAGCTAATTCGAAAGACTTTTCTAATCGTTTATCGAAAGAGTCCATTTGTAAAACTCCGGCAACAATTGCTACATCAGTACAGTGGCCTTCGTACACTTCGGCAAAAGAGCCATGAAGATAAATATCTACTTTTTTAAATTTTCCGTTTATTGCTTGGGCCATATAACCTAGTCGGCAAGCTCCAGCGGTGTGAGAAGAACTTGGACCTATCATTACTGGACCTATAACATCGAACACGCTCCAACTTATGGACATTTGGGCAATTTAGATTTGACTTAGAATTTACCAGTTTAATTTTTATTGTAAAGCACAAAAAATTATTGCTAAGATGAATTTGCACATTTTAAGCAATAAAAAACCAATTATATCTGTGAATTTTAAGACTCAAATAGTACAGGCTTCAAAAAATAACTTTTTAGAAATTTTAGAAAAAGTACGAAATAGTTTCGCGAAAAACTTACCGATAGTAATTCCTACTGAAACTGTCTATGGAATAGCGGCTCCTTATAATAACGAAACTGCGATCCAGAGGATTTTCGAGATTAAAAATCGTCCTCAAGATAATCCATTAATTGTACATATTGCTAATTTAGAACAGTTTGACTTAGTATCAAGTATTCCGTTTACCGCACTTGCAAAAGAATATCAAATTTTACTTAAAAATTTTTGGCCAGGTGCTCTGACTGTAGTGGTTCCTGCTAAGCCGGATGTTTTTAGAATTGTGACAGCAGGGCTTTCAACTGTAGCCATAAGAATGCCTTCTCACGAATTCACTAAACAATTAATTCAGGAATTAGATTGCCCATTGGTTGCGCCTAGTGCTAATAAATCTGGTAAGCCAAGTGGCACTTTAGCAGAAGATGTCTTTGAGGATTTTGACTCAGAGGTTGTGCTAATAGTTGATGGCGGTCAATCTGAGTTCGGACTAGAGTCTACGGTTTTAGATCTTAGCGAAATCACGCCAAAACTACTTCGACCTGGGGTAATAAGTTTAGAGCAGTTGCTAGTTTATTTAGAAAATATAGAGGTACATGAGTCGGTGTTAAATCCAAAACAAGTAAGTGAAGGCTTAGTAAAAGCTCCGGGGATGAAGTATACCCACTACTCACCGACTGCAAATTTAATCGCCTTTGAAGATCCGGCAAAAATTACCGATATGTTTGATAGTTCTGATATGGTTATAAGTTATCAAAATCTAATCGGGGCAGTAAATGAACATTGTTGTTTTAATATTACTGATTTTGAAAAAAATTTATTTAAGTTATTTAGGCAGGCGGATAGAAGTAATGTTAAAAATGTATATTGCCAACTTCCGTTGAATTCAAACTCAACTGTGGCAATTCGCAATCGAATTATAAAAGCGGCTAATACGATTTTGTAGAAAAATTGGTTTTTAATTGCTAATATATTTTTGATATTTAACTTAGATAGAAATGTTTAAAATTATTTTAAATTTAGTAGCAAGTACGATTGCGGTAATGATTGCGGCTAAACTAATTCCGGGAGTTGCAGTTACTGGATTCACAGTTGCAGCAACTTTAGCTATAGTCTTAGCCATAATTAATACTTTCATCAAGCCTGTTATTAAGTTGTTGGCTTT
>CALQZM010000051.1 GCA_943349385.1 Candidatus Peribacteria bacterium | reverse complement strand
CTTTGTTCTCAGCTTCTGAGACAGCCTTAGTATCCCTTAGTCCTGCAAAGATTCAGGCTCTTATCGTACAAAAGGCAAAATTTGCCAAATGGATAGAATATCTAAAAGCACGTCCTCAAAAGATGTTCTTGATTATTTTGATCTATATTAATGTAGTAAATGCTGGAGCTTCTGTACTAGCTACTGTTTATTTCACTAAATTATTTGGACCTTATGGTGCAGGTATAGCTACGGCAGTAATGGCATTTAGTTTATTAATTTTCAGTGAAGTATTACCAAAAAGTTTAGCTAATAAACATCCTGTTGCCTTTTCTCAATTCGTTTCGTACCCACTAGTAATTCTAGGAAATTTAATTTTCCCTTTTGTTTGGATACTCGAAAAATTCTTAACTAAAGTAGTTGGGCAACAAATAAACTCAGTATCAGAAGACGAAGTAATAGCAATGGTTTCAATGGGAGCTCAAGAAGGATCTCTTGAAAAACATGAAAAAGAATTAATTGAAAACGTACTCGAGTTCAACGACATTTCTGCCGAAGATATTATGACTCCTAGAACCGCAATTTACGCTCTTGAAGACGACACAACAGTTGAAGAAGCAATTAAATTTGCTGCCGAAGTTGCTCATTCAAGAATTCCAGTTTACAAAAAAACAATCGACAATATTATTGGATTCGTAACTGTAAAAAAACTTTTAGCCCTTGCCCTAGATGACAAACAGCTTAAAAAAACTTTAGGCGAAATCGATTTATACGAATTCATTAAAATACCAACTAGTAGAAAAATCTATAGTTTATTCTTAGAATTTAAACGAAAACGAACACACATAGCTATTGTATTTGATGAACATGGAGGAATTGAAGGGATCGTTACTATGGAAGATATTTTAGAAGAAATCGTTGGTGAGATCGTAGATGAAAACGACGAAGACGAAGCTGCAACAATTGTTAGAAAAGACGCTACAACTTTAATTCTTGAAGGAGAAGCTGAAATTGGAGATATTGAAAGAATGCTAAATGCCGAAATCCCAGACTACGATAACGTAGACCAAATTAGTTGGGTAATTTTAGAACATCTGTCTAGATTCCCAAAGAAAAATGAAGAAATTATAATTGGTGGAGCCAAATTCAAGGTAATTGAAATGGACGACAATTCTAATAAAATCTTAAAAATTCAGGCTTCAAAACTAACGGAAGAAGAATCTAAATAAGACTTTAACTAGTTAAATTAGACTTAATATATTAGTTTTTGCCAAGTACATCTATTTTGCAGAGATAGTTTTTTGTGGTATAATAAGGAGATTTATTATTATTGAACTATAAAAATTATGTTTACTCTTATGTTTCATAAAAAAATATTTAGGGGATTAACAGCTGTAATGTTACTAATTACCCTTTCTACAGGCGCTACAAGTGTAATGGCCCAAACGTCTTTAGCTGAAGTAGCCGGACTAAAAGTTGATACGGTGGGCAATAAAACGGTTACTTTAAAATGGAATGCCGTAGCTAATGCTAATAACTACAAAGTTCTATATGGAACATCGACCGTAGAATCAAATGCTGAATATAACAGACCACCAATAGATACCGGAAACGTTACAAGTTTTACAGTTAACAACTTAACTAATGGAACTAAATATTACTTCTCTGTAATCGCCACAAATGGCGCTACAACGAGTTTGTATTACGGTGAAGAGGTTTCGGCCACTCCGACTGCCGAAGGAGCTAATGCAGCCCCTACAATAGTATCTACGACTTCAGATGCTGCTGACAGTTTCGTAATTAGCTTTTCGAAAGATATGGCGCTCGATGCAAATCTTGCCGCTCAAATTAAAGTAGTAAAATCTAACGACGAATCCTCGCTTGTAGTTAAAGACACTACCAAAGTGAGTGCAACTAAATTAAAAGTAACTACTGACCCGCAAGATGCTGGTTCAGAATATAGAGTCACTCTGACTGATCAATTTAAAGATTCTGCAGGAACACCAATTGAAAATGTAGAAAGATCTTCAATCTTAATTGGATTTTCTGGCGAGTTAGCTTCAAACTTATTTGGTGCAGCTGAAGACGCAGGTGATTTAAAAGTAACTGAAATAACTGTTTTACCTGACAAAAAAGGTGTTGAACTTAGCTTTAATAAAGAAGTAATTATAGGTGAAAATCCGGTAGCTCAAATTGTAATTTTAGAAACTAATAATCTAACTGCTCCACTTGGAGTTTTAGATGTTAAAGCGAATAAAGAAGATAATACTAAAATTTTAATTGTAACCGAAGAACAAAAAGAAGTTTCTTATACAATTTTAGTAACTGGATTCAAAGACGCTGCAGGTAAATTAATTGCCGAAGCTAATAGCACTGTTGAATTTAACGGCGGTTCTACCCAAGCAGGAACGCCTCAAGATGTTGTTGATCTAGCTGGCGACTTTATTGATTTAGCAAAAATCATTGTTAACTTAACTTGGGGTTCTAGCCCAGATGTAGAAGCTGCAGACTTTAAAGGATATGCTATATATTTGAGCACTGATGGTGGTGAAAATTTTGACTTACTTGACGACTCATTAACTGGAGATTTAACTGAATTTACTACGGACTCTTTATCGCCGGCTGAAAAATACTTATTTAAAGTTACAGCCAAAAATGAAAAAGGCGAAAGTGAAGGTGCAGTAGTAGAACTTGAATTACCAGGTACTGGTCCGGTTGGACTTGCTTTAATTGCCTTTGGTTCTCTTGGACTTGGACGAATTGTAACTAAAAGAAAAAACTAATATCTTTAAGCTGGTCTGTTCTTTTGATAATAATCTTAAGCTGATCAGCTTTTTGAATTGTCTCAAAATGAGGATGCCCGTAAGTGTTTTTTTGGCCAGAAGATATTACTAAATATTTAGGCGCGACTACTTTTAGGAGTGAGAGCGAATTACTGGTGCGGCTGCCGTGGTGTCCGGCTTTCATGATTTGGCTTGCTAAAATCTGCTCAGAATAAAGGGCCAGTAATTCGAGTTCTTGCTCTTCTTCGGCATCACCCGTTAGTAAGATTTTGGTATTCTTGATTTTTAGTTGCAAAATAAACGAGGAGTTATTTAGGTTCTCGATATCGGTTGAGATTAAAGAGGTAACTGGCATTAAAACTGAAATGTCAATTTGGCAGGTTTTAGTTTTAGTTGGTTCGGTAATATATCGGATTTTTGTCTTTAGATGTTGAGAATAAAGTTGTTCTAAAAAATGCTGGTACTCAGCACTTGCATAATTTATTCCGGTTAGCCAGACTTCTTTAAATTGATATTTTGATAGTAGCTCTAATAATCCGGCCATATGATCTAAGTGTGGGTGAGTTAAAATTACTAAATCTATTTTGCGTTCAAGAGTAGGCAAATGTTCACGGACAGTTTGCAATAATTTTTGGGGTGGACCACCGTCTACTAAAATATAACAGTTACTAGGTGAACGAATTAAAGTTGCGTCCCCTTGCCCAATATTTAAAAATTTAAGTTCAAAATATTTTTGTTTTAAAAAAAATGGTAAATTTAAAAGTCCGCTTAAAGTTATAATCACTAAAAAAATTAAAATTTTGTTCATACCAAAAATATAAACTTTGTTGGTTTATAGATTAGTTAATTCTGTATTTGTAGCTCTGGATTTACTGGATGGTTGCTTTGTCTAAAAATTGTGTAAAAGATTCTTAAATTCTTTGAATGTCTGCCCCTAGGCTATTGAGTTTTTGGTCTAATTTTTGGTACCCACGATCAATGTAATTTATATTAGTAATCAAAGTTTCGCCTTCTGCCACTAAAGCCGCTAAAACAATGGCTGCGCCTGCTCGAATGTCGCAACTGGCAACTGGCATTCCTTTTAATTTTGAGGGCCCAATAATTAAGGCTTGATGAGGATTCAATAGTTCAACTTGTCCATTCATTTTTTCTAATTCGAAAATATAATTAAATCTTCCTTCAAACAAAGTTTCAAAAATTTTGCTAACTCCATTGGCTTGAGATAATAAAATTGAAAAAGGAGCAAATAAATCAGTAGGAAATCCAGGATGAACTCCAGTTTTTAAACTTTCTAGCGACTGTAAATTTGTGGATTCAAGAATTTTAGCGCTAGTTTTAGTTCGGCTAAATTTTACTCCAACTTCTTCTAGTTTTTCAAAAAACAAATCTAAATCTTCAGTCTCAAAATCGGTAACTTCGATTTGACTATTGGTAATTGCACCTGCTAACAAGAGCGTTCCAGCCTCTAAGTAATCGGCTCTAACTTTGTATTCGACACCGCTTAACTCTGTAACACCAGTAATTTTTAAAGTGTGCGTTCCAATGCCCTCAATTTTAGAGCCCATAGCATTTAAAAAATTACACATGTCTTGCACATGCGGCTCCGCCGCCGCCGTCTTAACAATTGTTACTCCTTCAGCCAAAACAGCTGCCATAACTATGTTTTCGGTTCCGGTAACACTAAATTCCGACAATACAATTTCAGTTCCAACTAGTTTTTCTGCTTTTAAATGGATTTTTGTTTGATTATCTACCAGCTTAGCCCCTAACTTTTCAAAAGCTAAAATGTGAGTATCTACAGATCTTTTACCTAATACGCATCCTCCTGGATAGCCCATATTAGCCTCTTTAAACTTACCGATTAAAGATCCGGCAAACAAAATTGAAGCTCTCATTTTACAAACAAATTCATGTTCAATGAATTTATTTTGAATATTACTAGGATCAATAACTAATTTATTTTGGCTAAACTCCGTTTTTACATTTAAATACTCTAAGATCTGAATCATTTGATAAACATCTTCAATTTCTGGAACATTAGTTAAAACTGTTTTTTCACTCGTTAAAAGCGCAGCTGAAATAATTGGGAGTACAGCATTTTTAGAACCTATTACCGATACCGATCCGCTTAACTTGTTGCCACCTTTAACTAAGAAGTTTTTCATTATTATTTTTAAAAAGCCGATGTATTATAAACTTTTCTTTGATAAAGAAAAGAGCCATTACATTACTAGTTTTAATGAATTTGTCAAACTTGCTTTACAAGTGCGAATATACTATGTTTATGGTGTATTTAAATTATATTGATGAATAGTTATATTTTTACTTCAGAATCGGTTACAGAAGGCCATCCAGATAAGGTTGCCGATCAAATTTCGGACTCGGTTTTAGATGCAATTCTTGCCGAAGATAAAAAAGGTAGAGTGGCTTGTGAAACCCTTGTTACCACGGGATTAGTCTTAGTTGCTGGCGAAATCACAACTAGTACTTATGTAGACATTCCTAAAATTGCTCGTGGGGTAATTGAAGAAATTGGATATAACGACGCTAGTTTTGGATTTGATCACAAGGCTTGTAGCGTAATTACGGCTATCGACGAACAAAGTCCAGATATCGCTATGGGTGT
>CALQZM010000050.1 GCA_943349385.1 Candidatus Peribacteria bacterium | reverse complement strand
TGCTACTGTTGATGCTACTTCAAGAGGTATTGAAGCTACTGTTGATGGTGCTGTCGTTGCTGGTGGTAGAGCTATTGAAGCTGGTAATGTTATGGCTGATGATCTCGCTGGTGCCGTTGATGCTGCCGTTGACGCTGGTAACGCTATTGCTGATGCCGCTAGAGGTACTTACGAACAAGCTGTTGATGATGTTGCTGGTCACATTGAAACTGTTGTTGACGTTGGTAGAGCTACTCTTGATGCACTTGATGCTCCTGCAGCTGCTACTCCTGCTGGTAGAGCTGTTGCTCGTGCCGGTAGAGCTACTGTTAATTCTGCCGTTACTGATAATACTTCAGCTGTACAAACAGAAACTGAAAATGTTAGAAATACAAATAATATAGCAAATATAGAAAATATAGATAGTGAACTAGACCACCTAGTTAGCGTAAATGATCTTAACGTTACAATAAATGTATCTAGCTTAAAAGTTAGAGATAGAGCCGGTACTGAAATTCCAGGCGAAAGATACAGAAGAGGCCAAGAGGTTACACTTGTAGGTACTCCAGTTGATATTCAATTAAATGGGAAGATGGTTAAATTTGGTGAAATTAAAGGTTCGCCAGGAAAATATATAGCCCTTGGGTTTTTAACTCCATCAAATTTTTCTGTAACGCCCCCTACTGAAACACCAACAGCCGCGCCACGACGATCAGCTATTTCAAGTCTCTTTGATAGAGGTCCAGTTTCTTAGTCGTCGAAGGTTTAGTTAATTCAAAAAAAAGCCAGTGCAAATGCACTGGCTTTTTTGGTTCTCTTGCAAATTTGCGGGTTTTCGCTATAATTTTGAGCATAATTTAAACAAATTAAAATCATGTTTTCTTCTACTCAACTTATCCTGTTACTAGCTTCGATTGCCTTACCGCTATTGGCTCAAGGTTATTTATGGTCTGTGTATAGATCTGGCAGTAAGCACATATCGCATAAAAATTTAACTGGTGCCGAAACTGCGATGGCTATTTTAAAAGCTAATGGACTTGAAAATGAGGTAAAAATTATTCGGACTCCGGGAAAATTATCGGACTATTATAATCCTACTGATAAAACATTGGCTTTATCTGAGTCGACTTACGACCAAAATTCGATTGCTGCGGTGGCGGTGGCGGCCCACGAAGTGGGCCATGCAATCCAACATAAAGTTGGGTATCAATATTTAGTAATGCGAACGACGCTTTATCCTGTTGTGGGATTTGCTTCGAACACTGCTCCGTTTTTGATTTTAGGTGGAATATTTTTCTCGTCTGTTCCGTATTTATTAGAAGTTGGGATTGTACTATTTGCAATTTCGGTAATGTTTACCCTAATCACTTTACCCGTTGAGTTTGACGCAAGTAAAAGAGCCTTGGTGGCAATTTCGAATCAAGGACTTGTCACTATGGACGAAAAATCTACAGCAAAAAGTGTTTTAAATGCAGCGGCTTTGACCTATGTTGCGGCAGCGGTAACGGCTGTGCTAGAATTGGTTAGACTACTATTAATTGCTCGAGGCGAAGAATAAATTTTATGTATTTAGATCACGCGGCGACCACACCAGTTAGAAAGGAAGTATTAGAAGTAATGCTTCCTTATTTTAGTGAAAAATTTGCCAATCCGTCTTCACTATATTCACTGGCTAGAGAAAATCGTCGTGACATTGAGAATGCTCGAGCTAAAATTGCCGAAATTATTGGGGCTGAAGCGGTAGAAGAAGTTATTTTTACTTCGGGCGGAACTGAAAGTTGTAACTTGGCTATTGATGGCGTGATGCAAGCTAATCCTAAAAAAACACATATTGTTATATCTTCAATTGAACATTCGGCGGTTTTAAATGTAGCCGAAAAATATGATTGTACCATTTTAGAAGTTGATGAGTTTGGCAAAGTTGATCCAGTAAAATTAAAAGAAGCAATTAGGCCAGAGACTGGTTTAATTTCGATTATGTATGCCAATAATGAGATCGGGACAATTCAAGATATTCAAGTTTTGAGTCAAATTGCTCGCGAGGCTGGGATTCCTTTTCATACTGATGCTTGCCAAGCTGCAAGTTGTTTAGATATTAATGTACAAAATTTAGGCGTTGATTTACTGACACTAAATGGCTCCAAAATATATGGTCCGAAAGGTGTTGGGATTTTATATAAGAAAGATTCTATATTATTTAATCCACAAATTTTAGGCGGCGATCAAGAATCTGGAATGCGGGCAGGAACAGAAAACGTACCTGGCATAATTGGTTTCGCCAAAGCCTTAGAACTAATTACTAACGAGAGAAAATTTGAAGCAATTAGACTAAAAAAACTGCAAGCAAACTTAATTGAAATGTTACAAAAAAATATTTCTGAAATTAAAATCAATGGACACCTAACTGATAGAATCCCAAATAATGTAAATATAAGTATAGACGGAGTAGAAGGGGAATCGGTTTTAGTGAGGTTAGATCAAAAGGGGATTTTTGTTTCAACTGGATCAGCCTGTTCGGCAAACAATATGAATCCTTCGCATGTTTTAACGGCGATTGGACTAAATAAAAATCAATCTCACTCAAGTTTAAGGATCAGTTTAGGCCATAGTAATAACGAAAAAGACTTAGAAAAATTTGTAAAAATCCTAAGCGAAATAGTCAGCGACTTGAGGCAAATTTAAGGCGCCGGCTAATTGTAACAGTGTTACATCTCTACGTGTAATAGTATTACTAAATTTCAAATTAACAAGCTTTGACAATTCCTGCCAAGATGATATACTTCAAACAGTTAATTTTATTTAGTATTATTTTATTATGAAAACTATAAATATTGCCATTAATCCTGAACTCCTAGTAGTTGTTGATAAGGAAATGAAGAAAAAAAAATATACTAATCGTAGTGAATTTTTTAGAGATCTTATTCGAAAACAATTTCTTGAAAAACAGCAATCCGAAGAAGAATTATTTTATAAAATGCTCATGAATAAGAATTTAAGTTTCTGGAATAACCCAGAAGACGATGATATATTTAAGTCTTAAACTATGAAACAAGGTGATATTGTTTTAATAAATTTTCCATTTAATGATTTTAAGAACTTTAAAATTAGGCCTGCTTTAGTTATCTCTAATAATAAACTTAATAAAAGTGGGAATTTATGGCTTATCGCAATCTCTACACAAAAAAGCGGCCAATTAAAAAATATAGTTTTATCGCAAAATAGCTTACAAGAAGGTATTTTATACAAGTCCTCTTATATTAGATTTGCCAATATATTTAGCACTGACAAGGTAAGCATTTTAAAGTGTGTGGCCAAGCTCACGAAATCGGAACTATTAAAGATTATTCAACATGTGAATGGTTATTTAACTATTAATAATGACCGATAAAAAACCTAATCAATGCCACTATCGTAATCCAACTGGAAAATTTGCTCGGTTTAACTTGCCTCTTCATGCGGAGACTATAGACAATGAAGCCTTTGGAATTACTCCTGTAAAGATTAATGAATCGCTAGCCTCCAAAAGATTATCACTATCAGAACTGGAAAAACACTTAAATAGTTAAAAATTTTACTAGGTTTACAACCACCCAGTTTTGTCAATCTAAGCAATTAAAATCCCCTTTAAAATTCAGTTTGTAAAAGCCGAGCATGTGGTATAATGAAGCAGCTTAACTTTAAAGTATGCAATTTAATAGAAGAAACCGAAGATTTGGTAGTCGCTTCTCAAGAAGTTCTAGGCCTAGTACAGGTGCAAAAGGATCTGAGAGTTTAAAGAGAAAAGCCGGTGAGTTTGGAACAGCTTTAAGAGGACATTATAACGGTTATATTGATAGTCTAGAATTACATAAAAGAACAAATCAACAACGCCTAGTATTATTAGCTGGTTCAGCTTTTACTGCAATTTTTGCAGTATTTTTATTTGCGACAGTTACCATGTCGGTATTTTTACCAAGTGTTAGAAATGCTGAACGATTATTAAATGTGGAGTCCACAATTTTTTATGATAGAAATGGAAAAGTTTTATACACAGTAAGTGGCGAAGAGAATCGTGAAATTATTAAAAGCGAAAATATTCCCGACTATGCGAAACAGGCAGCCATAGCAATTGAAGATACGAGTTTTTACGAGCATAAAGGATTTGACCTTGCAGCCATTCTAAAAGCTATATTAAGTGAATTTGGGATTGGATCTCCACGGGGAGGCTCAACAATAACTCAGCAGTTTGTAAAAAATGCTATTCTTAGCAACGAAAGAACTTATACTAGAAAGTTTAAAGAAATTATTTTAGCTACAAGAATTGAGAAACATTATAATAAAGATGAGATTATTACGATGTATTTGAATAAGATTCCTTACGGAGGAACGGCTTATGGAATCCAAAAAGCATCTGAGGTTTTCTTTGATAAAGAAGCTAAAGAACTAACATTAGCTGAATCCGTAATATTAGCGGCATTACCAAATGCTCCTACTTACTATTCTCCTTACGGAAATCATAGATACTCAACTATCGATAAAGAATTTACAATTGAAGAATTAAAAAAGCGTAAAATAAAAGATATCGATGACCTTTTTGATACTGAGTATTCTTACGGATTAATAGGTAAGTCTTATACCTTAGCAGATGGTACTAATATATATTTACCAGGTAGAACCGATGAAGTTTTAAGAGAGATGGAAGAACAAGGTTATATGAAAAAATCTGAACGAGAAAAAACTTTAGCCGAAATTCAACTATATGAATTTAACGAATATGCAGCAAGCATAAAGGCTCCGCATTTTGTGTTCTATGTGAAAGAATTACTTGAAGAAAAATATGGAAAAGAAATGGTTGAGAGTAGCGGGATGCGAGTTTTTACAACTTTGGATTTAGCTTTGTATGAAGAAGCAAAGAAATTAGTTGAAGCTCAAGCAGCTTCGAATGATGCAAGATTTAATTCGGATAACCAAGCATTGGTGGCAATTGAACCAAAAACTGGAGAGGTACTTGCGATGGTTGGGAGTGCAGGATATGTAAACCAAGAAATTGATGGAAGTGTAAATATGACTACCGCACTCAGACAACCCGGATCTTCATTTAAACCTATTGTGTATGCATCCGCATTCTTAAAAAATACTGGTCCTGGGACTGTGTTTTATGATGTACCCACTAAAATTGGAGAAGATACTCCAAAGAATTATGACGGGGGATTCATAGGACCAATTAGTGCTAGAAAAGCCTTAGGTCAGTCTAGAAATATTCCGGCTATTAAAGCTTATTATTTAGGAGGGCAACAGGATGAAATCATTACGCTGTCTGAAAATATGGGGATTACTTCTTTAGACCGGAGGATTGATTATGGTTGGCCGCTATCGCTTGGAACGGGTGAAGTTAAAATGATAGATATGGCTGTTGCTTTTGGAGTTTTTGCCAATGGCGGTTAC
>CALQZM010000049.1 GCA_943349385.1 Candidatus Peribacteria bacterium | reverse complement strand
GATGTAATTGCATCAAGAGCAGCAAATCCAGTTGGGACTACGGCGTATTTATCTTTGTTGTCTGAGTCGTGTAGATCGGCGATTTTTTCGTAAGTACTGGTTAGTACGTCTTTAATGTGTACAAATTTGTCTTTTACAAAAGTTTGCGATACAGAGAATAATGATTTTTCAGCTTCTTCGAGTAACTCCTCGATGTCTTTTGATTCATCAAAACCGAGCCCAGTAATTGTGTGTCCTGCTTTTAATAATTTTCGCAGAGTGGATTTATGCTTAACCATTATCGCATACTGATAAACGTGCGACGAGGTTGGTACTTCGTTGGTTAGCGAAACTAAATAGGAACTTCCACCGCACATATCCAGTTTATTTTTATCTTCAAGATTTGAAGTAACTGTTAAAATGTCGATTGGAATTCTTTTGTTGAAAAGCTCTAAAATGGCTTCGAAGATCATAGCGTTGGCAGGTGCGTAAAAGTCATCGATACTTATTAAATCGGCAATTTTGATGACTGCATCTTTATCTATTAATAAGGCGCCTAAAGTTGATTTTTCGGCTTCGAGTGAGTGCGGCGGAATGTGTGCGGCTAGATTTTCTACCATAAGTTTTTTACTCTATTTTAAGTATGCAAAAATTTAATTTTGATATCGGATTTCTGTGGAGTTTCAAAAGGGATTTCAGTTTTGCACGAAGCAATGATTTTTACAAATAAGTTTTATTTACTAATTTGGTAATACTTTTGATTACTCGATAACACTTGAACTGGCTTTTGATTAATCATAACTGTTTTAAATTCGATTGGCTCAACAATAGTGGATTCTAATTCTTGTAGAAAAGAATACGAACTTGTGTTGGAATTATATAAGTATATTTTATTTGGGGGAGTTTGAACATCTTTAGATAGGGCGTCTAAATTTGTTAGCTGCTTAACCGAAGTGGCTGGCGAAATTATCGAAGAGTCTTGGTCTAGTGAGCGGCTTGTTAGAATTAAGAATTGGTCAGCTTCGGATTCTTGATTAGATTGCGCTGGGTTGAAAGACATTATGTGTTTAGAAGTGTTGATTGGCAAAGTTGTGTATCCGGCTTTGGTGAGGTTGAAATTTATAACTTTGCCGTTGGAATCGAAAGTTAAAAAAGTATCTGAAACTAGGTTGAAATTTGTAGGACTGCTAAACTCTAGACTGATTTTTTCTTTGGATTTTTTAATTAAATCCACAAAGTAGTATTCATTTAGGTTATTCGTAGTATCAGCATTCGTAACAGCATTAGCATTAGCATTCGCATTAGCAACTGCGTTGGTGGACTCAGGGACAACAGGTGCAACTATAGTTAGATATATAAAGGCGGATTTTAAAGTAGGCGATAAAATTACCTTTGGATTGTTAAGGGGATTCTTGAAAGTTGTTATGACTTCACCTTTAAAGGTAAGTTGTTGTCCGCCTGAAGAATTAATAAAAGATGGAGTCGTAATTTCGGTGTAACTTTCAGCAGGTTTTAAAGTAATGTTTTTAAGCGGAGCATAAGTAATGTCTTCTTGTTCATTTTTAAGCAAATAAGCGGTGTATTCCATTGAGGTATAGCCAGGACTTTCGATGGTAAAATTGTAGCTACCTGGTTTTAATTTTAGGTCACAATCCAGTTGGCAATTAATAGTATTCCCGCTGTACTTGACTGTAAAATTACTTATTTTAGAGTTGATTGTTAGGTTTCCGTAATTGAAAAACATGCCCCAAGCTGCTAAGGCAATAATAGCAATTATTGAGCCCGTTAAGAAAATTTTATACTGTTTAGTCATAATTAATTTCTAGGTTTTGAAATTTTATTAATCTAATTCTAGAGGAATTAATTTGATTTAACCATATAATTTGAATCGAAGAATTGTACTGGCTAAACTGGGGTTTAATAAAATAAAAAAACTGGATTGTTTTAAGTAGTCGGAATTTTTGTTTTCGCTTCCACTTTAGATACGGATCACTAACTTGGCCTTTCGTAAATTTAATCTCTGTAAAATATAATGTATTTTGGCAGATTGAAATTAAATCGATTTCACCGAATTTAGTTTTAAAATTTTTGGCAACGATTTGGTGTCCGTCTTTTTGTAAATATTTTTGCACGTACTTTTCAGCCGCTTTGCCGACTACTTTGGAATTACGAATTGAATGACTAAGGGGATTAATTTGTATATCCATAAATAAAATTTTGGTATTGCAAAGCCGAAGCTATGGCTTTGTCAGTAATGTGTTCTGCGCTGCCGAAGGCGGCGATTAGCCCTGCTAGATTTTTTATTTTAGTCATTCTTCTTTTGGAGAATCCAAATTCTTCGCTAGCAAGTGACAGCAAATATTCGCCTGAAATATCCAATTCTAAATTAGAATTCAAACTTTGTTTTACAAGCTGATTTGCATCTATAATACTTAATTCTGGGTAAAACAAATGTTTTATTTCTGGATCATTAACATTAATTAAAATGTCGAATCTATCGAGTAGCGGCAAAGTTAATTTTTTGTTGTACTGTTTTAATTGATACGGATTACATTTACAGATTTTCTCAGTTGAATATCGATTGCCGCAATAGCATGGGTTGGCCGTAGATAAAATTACGATATTAGATTTTTGATCAAAGAAAATTTTAAGATAATCTAATAGTGATCGTGAAAAGTCAGCCAATTCATTTAAAATAAAGTAACTAGTTTTTTTGTGTTCTAAAGCTACTTTAAGCTGCTCTTGAAATTTTTTAACTGAGAAACTTGAATCGATAAAAAAGATTTGATCAGTCGAAATACCAAATTCAGGTAGCGATTCGAATAACATGGTTTTGCCTACACCGGTACTCCCTACTATTAAGGTATGTAGCTTTAATTTTAGACCATAAACTAAAGCAAGTTTAGAGAATCCACTACCTGTTATAGAATCAAAAACTGGCTTTGCAACAGCAAGTTTTGATTTATTAAATTTAATTTCGAACCGATTCTTTGTGCTAAAATCTTTTAATTCTGCGATGTTATTTAAAAAGATTACGTTATCTAGTACTAAATATTCAGACTTAGATTCGACTACAAAAATTTTATCTTTAGATTCTGACTGGAGTTTTAAAATTTGTTCTACAGAATAAGAAGTCATGAGTTTGCCGTCGAGGTAAAGATCCGCTAAAAAAATATAATTACTAAAATTTGAAATTTGGGTTTGATTAGATGCTTGTAAGAGCATGGCAACAATTTGCAGTTCCGAATTAGGTATTTCGCTAATTTGATCAGGGACATTACTAAAGCTAATAATTTTACGTAAAGTTGATTTAAGTTCAAAATTAGACTTTTTAATAGCAGTCCGAATTTTTTCTCGCATAATCTGACTACTTGGACCCGAAACGCCTAAGATCTTAAAATCTGGCAATCCTTTTACAAACTGCACTTCTAGATTTACACTTACGGCTTTATTACTTTTTGTTAAAGTAGGAAATTTTACTAACATGTTTTAAATTAAATAATTACTCACAGGTTAGCCGAAAGACTTAAAATATTTCTAAATTATTTGTAAATTTTTTAGTACTTACTAAAAACTATTGCCTTAAATTTGAGTTTTAAATATAATGAATAGCAGTAAAAATTTAACTTTTATTCCATTGGCAACTGCACTAAACCCTTTAAAACCTGTTCATAAAAAAGTAAAAAAAGTTCTAATTTTAGGGTCAGGAGCCTTAAAGATTGGACAAGCTGGAGAGTTTGATTACTCTGGTTCACAAGCCATTAAAGCACTTCAAGAAGAAGGAATTTACACTGTACTGATCAATCCAAATATTGCAACGAACCAAACCAGTGAAGGACTAGCTGACAAAGTTTACTTCTTACCAGTTAATCCAGAATTTGTTGAAAAAGTTATTAAAAAAGAAAGACCTGATGGTCTTCTTTTGTCATTTGGGGGGCAAACAGCTTTAAATTGTGGGGTTGCCTTAGAAAATACAGGAATCCTCAAAAAATATGATGTAGAAGTCCTTGGAACACCTGTAAAAAGTATTGAACTTACTGAAGATAGAGAGTTATTTAAGCAAGAACTACTTAAAATTAATATATCGACACCTAGAAGTATTACTTGTTTTTCAGCGGATGAAGGTTATGTAGCTGCCCGAAAAATCGGCTTTCCAGTAATTGTAAGAGCTGCCTTTACGCTAGGAGGACAAGGATCTGGTTTTGCTTACAATGACGAAGAGTTAAAAGTGGTTCTAGACACTGCTTTCTCGTTCTCGAATCAAGTACTAGTTGAAGAAAATTTAAAAGGATGGAAAGAAATCGAGTACGAAGTAGTGAGAGATGCCTACGACAACTGTATTACAGTGTGTAATATGGAAAACTTTGATCCACTTGGAATTCATACTGGGGAAAGTATCGTAATCGCCCCAAGCCAAACATTAACTAACACTGAATATCATTATTTACGAGAAGTCGGAATTAAAGTAATTAAACATTTAGGAATAGTAGGGGAATGTAATATTCAATATGCACTTGATCCTAAATCTAAGGACTATAGAGTGATTGAAGTTAACGCTAGGCTTTCAAGATCATCGGCATTGGCCTCAAAAGCAACTGGATATCCTCTTGCTCACGTTGCTGCAAAATTAGCATTAGGATACTCGCTAGTTGAACTTAAAAATTCAATAAACAAAATTACAACTGCTTGTTTTGAACCGGCACTAGACTATGTCGGCCTTAAAATACCACGATGGGATTTAGATAAATTCCAAAAAGTTTCAACTCGAATCGATACCGAAATGAAATCAGTAGGTGAAATCATGGCACTTGGTCGAAGTTTTGAAGAAGTAATGCAAAAAGGTCTTAGAATGCTTCAAATTGGAATGCAAGGATTTAGTGGCAACAAATCAATTTATTTGACTGAAGAAAAAATTGAAGATGGATTAGTAAATGCTACTCCGCGAAGAGTTTTAGCAATTTATGAAGCCTTAAATAAAGGATGGTCTACTCAAAAAATCTCGGAACTAACAGGAATCGACGAATGGTTTTTAGGTAAATTAGAAAATATTGTTAAGCACGAAAATACTCTAAAAAAAGAAAAACTAGATAAAGATAATTTATTAAAAGCTAAAAAATACGGATTCTCAGACAAACAAATTGCCGACTTACAAAAATCAACTGAATTAGAAATCCGAGCAAAAAGAAAAGAACTAAAGGTAATGCCAGTTGTAAAACAAATCGACACACTTGCCGCTGAATATCCGTCAAAAACAAACTACCTATATATGACTTACCATGGGGTAGAAGACGATGTTGATTACTCAGAATCTAATGACAAAAAAGTTATTGTACTTGGTTCAGGTGCTTACTGCATTGGGTCATCAGTTGAGTTTGACTGGTGCTGTGTAAATGCCGTAAATACTGCTCGTAAAAATGGATATGAAACGGTGATGATTAATTATAATCCTGAAACTGTATCAACTGACTACGACACTTG
>CALQZM010000048.1 GCA_943349385.1 Candidatus Peribacteria bacterium | reverse complement strand
TGTGTTTTCGGTTAGTAATACTTTGGGATCGGTGTTAATGAGTTTTAAACATTATTTATCGTATGCTTTGTCGGCGGCGTTATATAATTTTGGAATTATTTTAGGCGTGTTGATGTTTCATACAGAGTATGGCATTTATTCGGCCGCATTCGGGGTTGTAATCGGTTTGGTGTTTCATTTGGGCGTAAGACTCATTGATATGTATAGTGTTGATTTCCGTTTGAATATGAAGCTGTGGAGTCCTCATATTTGGGATATTGTAAAATTGTCGTTACCACGTAGTTTTGGATTGATTTCAATGCAGTTGTCTCTCTTATGTTTTACAATCGTTGGATATAGTTTGGTGGATGGTAGTATTGCTGCTTTTAATTTAGCTCGGAATGTTCAGAGTTTTGCAGTTAGTTTATTTGGGATCGCAGTGGCGACTGCCGTTTTTCCCTTTTTGGTTGACCATAACGAGAAATCTGAGTCTGAAGAATTATTAACGAAAGTGAATTTTTCGTTGTTGCAAATTTGTTTATATACAATTCCGGCTACGGCAGGACTAGCTTTATTGGCTAATCCAATTATAAATTTTTTATTTGAAAGAGGCGCTTTTGATTCAGCGGCAACAATGTTAACCGCTTCAATACTATTTTATTTTGCTTTTTCGGTGCCCTTTGAAAGTGCAGTTCATTTGTTGTCTAGAGTTTTTTACGTGTTTAAACATACCTGGACTTTAGTTGTTATTAATTTAGTTTTCTTGGCAGTAAATTTAGTAACAGGATTTTTAATTGCTAAGGAATATGGAGCTTGGGTGTTTGGATTATCTTTTGCGGTAGGTAATTTTATTCAAGTTGTTTTGATGTGGTTTGCTCTAAAAAGATTCGTAATGTTGCGATTTAGTTTAATTTTGAAAGATTTATTAAAAGTTGTATTGTCGACAGGCGGAATGGGATTAGCAGTTTATGGCTTCAATTATTATCAGTTTAATTTGCTTGGAACTATTTTAGTTGGGGTACTCATTTATTTGTTACTTATAACAAAATTTGGTATTTTGAAATACGCAGGACTTGAGAGATTTAAATTTATATCTAAACTGATTAAATAAATGAAATTTGTAGCAAAATTATTTGGATTAACCTGTTTTTTTGTTTTTGGTTTTGCCGCTGTAATGAGTCTTATTGGTGAAGATAATATTGATACTATTAATAAAAAAATCGATTCGGTTAGAAACGAAACCGAGTTAAGCGAAAATGATCAACCGGTTGAACTTTTAGTTGCTAAAAACCGTGAGGAATTAGTTGTTCCTGACAACTATAAGATTCAAGTTAGTGACGAAAAAAAAGTTTCGGCTGAATTTGTTGATGCTGAACAAATTAAAAAGTTGCTAGCACAAAATAAAGTTGTAACAGTTTTTTTGAATAACACATTTGCCAAAAATCCTTTTGTACCAGAAGACGAAGTGTTTATGGTCCGTTTGATTGGTTATTCGGATACCCATTTCTTTAGTGATGGATCTGAAGTTAGAGCCAATGAATTTACTTATTTGATTGCTGATTTCGCACCAATCGTTGTTCAGTCTAAATCTAAAATTTGGTATTAGTAGTTTGCCCGCCTAATACTTTGATTGTACAAATTTGTAAATCTTTTTCTAAGTAGGTAAGTATTTTGCGAGCTCTGGCTTGACGAGCGTCACCTTCGAATTCAATAAAAAAGATATATTCATTAAAATTTTTTTGGTTAGGCCTAGATTCAATTTTGGTTAGATTTACTTGGTTTTCTTGAAAAGGGAATAGCATTTTGATTAGTAGTCCAGGTTCATCTTGGTTAGTCGGAGTCAGTATGGCTAAGGTACTTAATGCCGTTTTCGAATTTGGTTGTTTGCAGATTATGGCAAATTTAGTTTGGTTATTTGCAACATTAGAAATATTTGAAGTAATGACTTCTAGATTGTAAATATTGGCGGTAAATTCACTAGCAATCGCGGCATAGTCTTGGTTTTCGGCTGCGATCTGGCAGGCTGCTGAGGTAGAAGTTGTGGATTCTGGGCTGATTTTTTTATAGTTCTTTTTAAGGTAGTTTCTACATTGAGCCAGAGCTTGAGGGTGCGAAATAATTTTTTTGAAATTTTTAGTTTTCGAACATAAAGAGTGATTTATATTTAGTGTAACTATGTCGTAAATTTTTAAATCTAATTCAACCAAGCATTCTAAAGTTTCTGTAACACTGCCTTCAATAATATTTTCTAAAGGGACAATCCCAAAGGAATTTTTACTTTTATTTACTGCTTCAAAAACTTCTGCGATTGTTGGTGCAAAAGTAGGTATTAGTTCCGAAAAAAGCTTTTGGGTAAGTTGGTGGGAATAACTTCCTATTGGGCCAAGAGTAAAGATGTTCATATTATTTGTTTAGAAATCTTTTTTGAATGTTCCGACTTTCTTGCAAGATTAATTTTACAATTTTAGATATAAAGGTTTCGCTTGAAAGGATTTTTTGACTAAGCCAATTTTCTAGCACTTGATTTTCTCTTTCTAGATTTCTTATGGGGGTTTTTGTTTTATGTTGTGCAATTTTTTCGGCAATTTGAAACCTTTGTTCTATTAGTTTAAGTATTTTTTGGTCGATTTGATCGATTTTGTCGCGTAGAGGATTAAGTTGATTAGCCATAGTGAATATTTTTTTGTAATATTACCTGAGAATGTTGAAAAAAGTCTATTACTTCGTAAATTATTAATAATATGAAAAAATATGCAGTAATTGGAGATCCGGTTGCTCATTCTTTGTCGCCAAAGATGTATAATGCAGCTTTTGAATTCTTAGGTTTTGATGGATTGTATTTAGCAGAACAAGTACAATCTGATGACTTAAGTTGTTTTATGAAAAAGTTAAGAACTTCTGAATATGCAGGAATAAGTGTTACCGTCCCACATAAAGAAGCAGTTATGACTTTTTGTGATCATTTATCTGATAAAGCCACTAAAATTGGAGCGGTAAATTGTGTATACAACAAGGATGGCGTTGTTTTTGGTGAAAATACTGATTGGTTTGGTTTTGTTGAAGCCTTAAAAGAAGTTGAATCAAACTTAAGGGGGAAAAAAGTTTTAGTTCTAGGTGCAGGCGGTGCTGCAAGAGCGGTAGTTTTTGCCTTGAATCAAGTTGGGGCTAAGGTTTTTATTTGGAATCGGACTCTGTCAAAGGCACAAGAATTAGCACAAGAATTTGAGTTGCAAATTGTAGATTCCGTTTACGATTGTGATCCTGAAATCTTAGTAAATACTACTTCAGTAGGCTTGAATATTGAACATGAAATGCTAGTAGATTTAGAGCAATTCCAGAATTTAGAAATTGTGTTTGATTTAATTTATAAAGAAACAAAGTTGTCACTACAGGCAAAATCATTAAATTTAAAAGTAGTTGATGCAAAAAGAATGTTGTTGCTTCAGGCGGTGCAACAGTTTGCAATTTTTACTGGTTTAGAATCTCCAATTGAAGTAATGTGGAATTCGATTAATAATTAAATTATAATATGAGAATTTATACTAGAACTGGCGATCAAGGTTTAAGCTCACTTTTTGATGGCGAAAGGGTAAAAAAATATCATTTGAGATTAAAAACCTATGGAGAGTTAGACTATCTAAATGTAATAATTGGTTGGTCTAGACTAAAAAATACAATACCTAAGATCGACTCAGTCTTGCTAAAAATTACAAATGACATCTTTATTATTTCGTCTATTTTAGCTACTAAAGATTTGTCTAAACTTCCTGAAAATTTAAAGACGATCGATGAAAATTCGACTCTAGATTTTGAAGTGTTAATAGATGAGCTTACTTCTGAAATGCCTGCCTTAACTAATTTTATTTTACCTGGAGGTAGCGAGTTATCCTTATATTTTCATGAGGCTAGAGTTATAGCACGTACTGCTGAACGATATGTTGTTGAATTGGCAGATGAAGAAGATATAGATAAGAACTTAATTATTTATATAAATCGTTTATCTGATTTATTCTTTACATTGGCCCGGTATGCAAATTTTGCTCTAAAAGTAGATGAAGATGTATGGGTTTCATGCTAGTAAAGTTTATTGACAATTTACGGCTAAGTTGTATTATGTTTTTCTGTAATATTGTATAAATGATTGATAAAAAAAGAGAGCCAAAACAGTCTAGAGGCCTTATACTAGACGACAACAGTGAACTAGGTAGGCTTACTCATGGTGACTTGGATGTTGGGATGGATTGGTTTTACGAAATTTATGAATCTTCAGTACTTAATATTATTTTATCTGAGTTACCATTATCAGATAAAATAATAGAATTAAAAAAAGTTTTGGATTCAATAGACTATTATGAGGATCCTGAAGAGCTTGTAAAATTACTTATTAAGACATACGAAGAAATTGAAGAGAGTAAAAAGTTGTTTAGAGCAAAAGAGATATTTGAACTGCCAGAAGTGTTTGCAGCTAAAATCCAACAAATAGCCATAGATCTAGAAAGAAAAGAATGGATTGATGAGTTTAATAAAAGGTTTTATAGAGTCATTAATTAAGTGGATTTGAGTATTAATTTAAACTTTTATAGAATTTAATAATTAGAATTATGAGTAAGTTAGATGATTTAGCTTTGATGGGATACGACGAAACTTTGCCAATTAGTACTCGTAAGGTAATTGATGTTTCTGATGCTGTTACTTGGGAATCTGAATTGGTGTCAGCAGAAAAAGCTGCAAAAAGGTATGCAGAAATAGTAATTTACAATGATCGTGTAGTACGCGAGGAGTTGTCGAAAGGTATTGCTACGAGAGCGGCTGAGGCACACGATATTTCCTTGTCTAAAGCCCAAAAGTGTATATAATACTCTAACAAACTAATCTATTTACATGACTGACATTTTAGAAATTATTGATCTTAAGAATTCTGCTGGTGATTTAGAGATTTTGCATGGTGTTAATTTAAAAATTAAGTCTGGTGAAGTGCATTGTATTATGGGTCCAAATGGATCTGGTAAAAGTACTCTGGTAAATACTATTATGGGCCATCCTGCTTACCAAGTAACTAATGGTGAAGTTTTATTTAACAGTGAAAATATCTTAGAATTAGAAGCTTACGAAAGAGCCAGAAAAGGTTTATTTTTGGCTTTTCAGTATCCTAAAGAGATTGCTGGCGTAACAATGCTTAACTTTTTGACGGCTGCTTATAATGCTCATTTAGTCGCTAATGATCCCGATGCTAGGCCAATGAAGGCTTTTAGATTTAGAAAAATGGTGCTGCCTGAAATGGAAAAATTAAAAATTAAGCCTGAGTTTTTAGATAGATTTTTGAATCAAGGATTTTCAGGTGGTGAAAAGAAAAAGGCAGAAATCCTACAAATGCGTTTATTGAAACCTAAATTTGCCTTACTAGACGAAACTGATTCTGGACTTGATGTAGATGCTTTACGTATAGTTGCTGAAGGAGTAAATGATTTAAGATCTACTAATATGGGGGTTTTAATCGTAACTCACTACAACC
>CALQZM010000047.1 GCA_943349385.1 Candidatus Peribacteria bacterium | reverse complement strand
TAACTGCTTACATTATTATAACAAAAAAAGAATCCGACGGCGCCGTCGGATTCTTTTTTAGGGCGAAACCAACCTACTTAGCATCTATTAATTCTTGTAAAAAATAGAAAATTTTAGAGGGCGCTCCGCAGGCACAGCCTCGTAAATCTAGCAACAAATTCAAACTACCAAGCTCTCAATACACAAAAAATGGAGACTTTTTCGAGTGCCATCTGCAGCCCCGAAGGGGTGAAGCCGGCCGAGAAATAAGTCTCCATTTTTTATTACATTCCCATCATTCCGCCCATTCCGTGATCATGTCCTGCATGACCTCCAGCACTAGATCCTTTTTCTTCTGGCAAATCAGTAATTGCACCTTCCATAGTCAAGAAAATCGAAGCTATAGAAACTGCATTTTGCAAAGCACTTCGAGTTACCATCTTAGGATCAACAATTCCTTCTTTAACCATATCTACCATTTTATCGGTCGCTGCATTATATCCAATTCCAGTTTCAGCTTTTTCAACTGCATCCACAATTACAGCACCTTCTTTACCGGCATTAACAGCAATTTGTCGAACCGGCGATTCTAAAGCACGTTTTACAATTTGAACACCTGTTACAAAATCCGCTTCACCTTCAACATTATCTAGAATTTTTCGGATTTGTAGCAACACTGTTCCACCACCAGCAACAATTCCTTCTTGAACTGCGGCCCGAGTTGCAGCAAGTGCGTCTTCGATTCTATGTTTCTTTTCTTTAAGCTCAACTTCTGTGGCAGCACCTACTTTAATAATTCCAACTCCTCCAGCTAATTTTGCACGTCTTTCCATTAGTTTGTCCTTATCAAATTCCGAAGTTGTTCGATCGAATACAGCTTCAATTTCTCGGATTCTGTTATCTACATCTGCAGCATCTCCTTTACCATCCACAATAATTGTTGAATCTTTTGAAACAACTACTTTTCGGGCTTGTCCTAAATCTTCTATTTCAGTATTTTCAAGTTTTAAACCTAATTCTTCAGTAATTACTTTACCACCTGTAAGAACAGCTATATCTCGTAACATTTCTTTTCTTCGATCTCCAAATGCAGGAGCTTTCACAGCAACAATCGTAAAAGTCCCTCTTAATTTATTTACTACAAATGTAGCAAGAGCCTCACCATCAACTTCTTCAGCAACTACAAATAATTCTTTTTTACCACTTTGAGCAATTTTTTCAAGCAATGGCAAAATTTCTTGAACTGAAGAAATCTTTTTATCTGTGAGTAAAATATAGGCATCATCTAAAATAGCTTCCATTCGAGCTGGATCAGTCACCATGTAAGGTGAAATATAGCCGTTATCAAATTGCATTCCTTCTACAACCTCTTTTTCAAGACCCATTGTATTAGATTCTTCAACTGTAATTACTCCGTCTTTTCCAACAGCTTCCATAATATCAGCAATCAAATTACCAACATTTTCATCTTGAGCCGAAATTGTAGCAACTTGAGCAATCTCATCACGTGACGAAATTTGTTTAGCAACTTTAGCCAACTCCTCAATAACTAAACGAGAAGCATGTTCAATACCATATTTTAAGACCATAGGATTCGCACCAGCAGTCACGTTACGTAATCCTTCTGCAATCAAAGCATGTGCCAAAACGGTTGCCGTAGTCGTACCATCACCAGCCACATCATTCGTTTTAGTAGCAACTTCTTTTACTAATTGTGCACCCATATTTTCATATGGATCAGATAATTCGATTTCTTTGGCGATCGTAACACCATCATTTGTAATTACTGGAGCACCGTATTTTTTGTCGATTACTACATTACGACCTTTAGGACCCATAGTAATTCGGACCGCATCGGCAAGTTGTCGCACACCTGCAAATAATTTTTGTCGAGCTTCATCTGAAAATTTAATTTGTTTAGCCATTTGTATATAAGTTAAATTATTTATTAATAGGATTTCATCCTAGAGTGTTCATGAATGTTTAATCATGTAGTTTTGCTAAAATATCTGATTCCGATAAAATCAAAACCTTTTCACCGTTAACCTCAAATTCATCTGGAGCATATTTTTTAAACAAAACCTTATCTCCTACTACTACATCTAAAGGAATAAGTGTTCCATCTTCTTTTTTCTTACCAGGACCCACTGCGACAACTTCCCCTTGTTCAGGCTTTCCTTCTGAAGTATCAGGAATATAAATTCCAGATGCAGTTTGCTTCTCTTTTGCAATAGCCTTAACCACTAAATGGTCAGCCAAAGGTACTAATTTAGACATAAGTAAATAATTTAAAAATATAATATTGTTATTTTTTAGCACTCACTATTTTACAGTGCTAACTTTAGCAGTCAAGACTAAAAAAAGATTCCAATATTGCATATTTTACAATTAATGGAACCTTTGTAATTTTTTAATAAACTCTATTCAGCATAAGCCTCAACTCGTTTTTCACGAATTACATCTACTTTTACCTGATTTGAGAACTGAACATCATTCTCAATCTTCTTAGCAATATCGTTAGACAATTTCAAAGCAGATAAGTCATCAACTTTATCACTGTTCACAATTACACGAACTTCAGTTCCAGTGTGAATTGCAAAGGCTTTATCGACTCCATCAAATGAAAGAGCTACGTTTTCAAGATCAGTCATTCTCTTAACAAAATTTTCTAGATTATTTTGATCTAATCCAGGTCTATGATTTGAAAGCAAATTAGCAGTATAAACAACAATTGCCTCTAAAGATTTTGGTTCTGGGTCTCCATGATGAGCTTCTACGATACTCCAAATCGACTCAGGCAGCCCAAATTTCTTGCAAATATCAGCACCTATATGAGCATGATGACCAATTACTTCGTGATCGACTGATTTACCAATATCGTGCAACAGAGCAGCTTTTTTACAAAGACTAACATCAGCGCCAACTTCGGCAGCAATCGTAGACGACAAGAAAGCAACCTCAATCGAATGCTTCAATACATTTTGCCCATGACTAGTTCTAAATTTAAGTCGCCCTAACAATTTAACAATTTCATTTGGTAGACCAACTACTCCAGTTTCATAAATAGCTTTTTCACCTAACTCTTTAATTAAATCCCCTACTTCTTCCTTAACTTTCTCAACTACTTCCTCAATTCTAGCTGGGTGAATTCTTCCATCTACTAAAAGTCTTTCTAGTGAAATCTTAGCAATATATCTTCGTAAAAGATCAAATCCAGAAATAATTACAGTCTCAGGAGTTTCATCTACAATTACATCGACACCAGTAGCTCGCTCGAAAGCTGAAATATTTCGACCCTCGCGTCCAATAATTCTACCTTTCATTTCATCACTAGGAAGCTGAACAATGGTAGCTGTGTTTTCGGCAGCAGTTTCAGCAGCATACTTTTGCATAGCTAATGCCATAATCATTTTAGCTTTATCTTTAGCTTCGTCTTTTGCTTGCTTTTCAATTCTTTTTAGATGCGAAACCAATTCTTCTTGATAAGTTTCTTCAACTTTTTTAAATAGGATATCTTTAGCTTCTTCTTTAGATAGCGCAGCCACTTTTTGCAGTTCTTGATCTTGTTTATCAGCAGCTACACTAAGCTCAGATTTTAAAGATTGAACATCAGATATTTTTTTATCTAAGTCTTCTTTTTTCTTTTCAGATAATTCAATTTTCTTTTCTAAATCTTCTTCTTTTTGAAGTAAACGCTCTTCAATTTTAATTATTTCTTGTCTTTTTAGTCGCTCTTCTTTTTGTAATTCTTCTTGCATTCTTTGGGTTTTTTCTCTGGATTCTCGTAAAAGCCGATTTGCTTTTTCTTCAGCTTCTTTAAGGGTAGATTCAGACTTTTCAAGTATACTTTCACCTTTAAAACCTAAAAGTTTAAGCCTTACTACGAAACCGATTCCGGTACCAAGTACCAAGGCAATCCCCATTAATATATAAATATTCATAATATTCTAAAATTAAATCTTATTAATTTCTAGAATTTTTAACGAAAAGTTTTACACAGCTTTTTAACAGTAAGTTTCAACAAAAATAAATTTATTTAGTCTCAATATCCTCTATTTAATCTATATTTCTGTACATCTAAAGCTTTAACTTATTCATTTCAATCTAGAACCAATTATAAGATACAACTCTTTTACTATAAGGTCAAACTTAACTCTAGGCAATAAATTTACAGTTCGATATAAAAAACTTTGTATTCTGAACCCAAATACTATTTAATATTAAGTTATATGAAAACAACAAAACTAATAAGCGGTTTCTCGATTTTTATCTTTTTAAATTTAATAGGATTAAATGCAATATTCGCAAACGCAGAAAACAGCTTATTAATAACAGAAATCGGCAACCACGAAACAAGTGAAAACGAATGGATAGAAGCATTTAATCAATCAGATCAAGATATAATCGTAGCCGATATTATATTAAATGAAGATAACGTAAATCACAAAACAACGCTATTTCAAGGCAGCAACATCATAAAACCAAACGAATATTTTTTAATAGTCAATAATTCAACTAAGTTTCTATTAAAATATCCCGAATTAGTTAATACAAATTATACAATCCTAGATTCTAGCTGGACAAGCCTTTCAAATAATGGTGAATTACTAAAAATCACCCAAAATAATATAGTACTAACTGAGGTAACCTATCCAGAAAACAGTACCACCTATTCCTTACAATTAAACCAAAATACCCAGGATTGGATCAAGGGACAATCCAGTAGCTTTTTTCAAGCATACCAATCACCTATAATTGAAGAAGAAGTAACATACGAAAATCCTGACTCAAACCCTGAAAATGAGCCAGAATCAAACTCCGAAAATAACATAGAACAAGAAAATACTGAGCAAAATACTGACACAGAAAGTAATGACAATCAAAATACAACTGATCAGCCAATACCCGAAACTATTATTGTATACGAATACAATCCTTACATAATTTTTTCTGAAATCAGCATAAATAGTAGTCCAGACTGGGTAGAGATTTTTATAGATCCAAGAAATCAAGACCTAGACTTATCTAAACTAAATCTAGTAATCGACAACAAAATTATCCCATCTGGAATAAACAGCAAAATCAATAGTCCATCCTACTTAACACTTGACCTCGATTTAGTAGCCACAACTGAACAAGTAAGCATTCAGTTAAACGATCAAACGTACGATTCAGTATGCTGGAATAATGGTGCACCCACTGCAACTGAAACCCTAGACGAGATAAATATGAAAGATTCCAAAGAATGGTTCGAAGACTGCCTAAATAGCTCAAACATTTCAAAAAATCAAATATTTAAAAGAAATCAACTATTACCTGACACAAATTACCAAGTCGACTTTAGCCTATCCAGCATAAGCACAAAGGGCATAGCTAATAACTCAATTCAAAACAGCCCTCCAATCCCATTAATAAACCTACAAAACAGTAACAGCTCAGGATATGCGCCATTATCAGTAAACTTAGACGGTTCAAGTTCTACAGATCCTGAAAGCCAAGCTCTAACTTATAAATGGGAAATAAACGGCCAAACCTACACAACTGCAAATCCAGCTAGCCTAAAATTTGACGAACCAGGTAATTACAACGCTTTATTAACGGTTACAGATTCCGAAGGATTAAGCAGTAAGGGATCTTTACTAATAAATGTAATCGAAAAACCTGAACTAAAAATTAGTAGTTCTACAACAAAGACTACTACTGCAAAAAAAACTGAATTAGTAAGTTTACAAAGCAATGAAAAAATTAGTATTGAAAGCCCAAAAACAATTGAAATATATGAATTTTTACCAAACCCCAAAGGTGCAGACACAAATGCTGAATGGATTAAAATTTATAATTACGGCGATAAAACAATAAGTCTAACTAACTGGTATTTAGACGATATCGAAGGCGGCAGCACACCTTATTCACTTAAAGGTCTTAGTATTGAACCTAAACAGGAACTAATAATTAGTAATGCAGACTCCAAAATTTCATTAAACAATTCCAATGAGAAAGTCAGACTTCTATATTTTGACAAAATTATAGAAGAGCTAGAATATGAAGTTGCTAAAGAGGGTGTCATATTTCAAAAATACATGGGAACAATAATAGAATTTGACCCAAGTAATAAAACTCAAAGCTCTAGTACTTCAAAAACTTTATCTAGCAACTTGCAAAAATACAGCACTACTTCAACGATTAACAGTACTGGACAATCTAATTCGGAACTGCAAATCACCGAAGTATACCCGAACCCCAAAGGTACAGATAGCAAAAAAGAATGGATTGAAATCCACAATCCTTCTGCAACTGCGACCAATTTAAATAACTG
>CALQZM010000046.1 GCA_943349385.1 Candidatus Peribacteria bacterium | reverse complement strand
GACCGCCTCCAGTAGTTAAAAATTCAGTTGAATTTGAAAGCAAATACTGACTATATACAGGAGTCAAAGAAACAGCATTACCCACAACACCAGTTATAGATTCTGGAGAACCAAAAGCACCTAAATCATGTATACCTTGTTGATCGTAGCGAGTATCTCCTTCGACTTCATTCATAGACCAAAAACTAACCAAATCATCTTGAATCGTAGCAGAAGCATCTGGGTCTGGGGCTGCACCTACAGTAGGTACAGATAAACTTGGTGATATTGTAAGAAGCAAAGTTACTATTAAGCAACTACTTATTATTCGATTTAAATTCATACATTTTAAAATTAATTTTACCTAAATAATATATAAATAATGCCAATATGTCTTAATTTATAAGCAAATTAATATTGCGAAAAATCAAATATGTAAAGTGAGTCAAAACTTATATTCAAAAACTAAAGCAAATGGTATAAGATAATAAAAATAACTCCTTTCTATCCAAATGAAATTCTTAATCCTAGCAGGTGGCACTGGTTCAAGACTATGGCCGCTTTCAACACCACAAAAACCAAAACAGTTCCAAAACTTTATTAACGACCGCACCTTACTACAACAAGCCTACGACCGACTTAACTTTGCCGACAAAAAAGATATTTTTGTGTCCACCAATCAAGAATACGTAGAGATTGTAAAAGCACAATTACCAGAACTCACCGATGCGCAAATAATCGCGGAACCGACTTTACGTGACACTGGACCGTGCATGGCCTTTGCTATTAAATACTTACAAACGCTTTTCGGCGACGACGAAACAGTATCAATTATTTACGCCGACCAATTAATTAAAAATACTAAAGAGTTTCAAGAAAAATTACTATACGGACACTCCTTAGCTGCAACTGAAAATAAATTTGTAGTAATCGAGGTTAAAGCTAAGTATCCAAACCCTAATTTAGGATACGTAAAAATTGGCAATTTAATCAAACAAGACGGCGAAATAGAAATTTATGAACTTGACCACTTTACCGAAAAACCCGATTACGAAACTGCAAAAAAATTCGTAGAATCCTATAAATATTTATGGAACACTGGATTTTACATTTGGAAAACCGGGGTATTTTTAGAACAAATTGCACAACATGCTCCAGAAATCGATAAAGTCCTAAATCAAATTTCAGACTTTTCAAACTGTTTAAGCCAATATGAAAACTTTCCAAGAATTTCACTCGATTACGCATTAATGGAAAAAATGGATCCAAAACAAGTTTTAATCATTCCGGCGGAACTTGGCTGGAGCGATATTGGAACCTGGAACACTCTTTACGAAGAAATGGTAGACGAAATCGGCAACAATTTAACTGAAGGCGAAATTCACCACCTTGAAACTAAAAATTCAATTATAATAAATAAAGAGCCAAACAAAAAAGTTGTACTTATTAATATAGACAACTTAGTAGTAGTAAACACACCAGAAGAAATACTGATCTGCCATAAATCTGAAGACAAACGAATCAAAGAGATTTTAGAGAAATTCAAAAATTAGCTATATTGCCAATAAAAACGCTTTAAGCTAAAATGTGGCAAACATAAATCCGAACTAATGGAAATCAAATCCGTAAAAAAACCTTGGGGCGAAGAAATTTGGTTTGCCCAAAACGAAAACTATGCTGGTAAAATATTAAAAGTAAACAAAGGACACAGGTTGTCACTACAATTTCACCGCAAAAAAAGGGAAACACAGTTTATCTATAAAGGAATCGCCAAATTTACCTTTGGAGAGTCTCTTGATAATCTTACTGAAATAATATTAAATCCTGGTGATAAATTCGATATTAATCCCCCATTAATTCATAGAATCGAAGCCATCGAAGACCTTGAAATATTCGAAGTCTCAACACCTGAACTAGATGACGTAGTTAAAATACAAGACGACTACGGACGAACTGGCGAAGGGAACGACATTTCTAACGACGAAAACTTACACAATCAAAATAAATAATAATTATAATTAATACTAGATTTATGAACTATAAAAGATTTCTACATTGGCCGGTTATAAGCATAATACTACTAGCCAGCTTTTTAGGGATAGTCAGCCTACCCGAACAATATCAACCTGCATTTTTTCCGGCTGCCATAAAAGAAATGAAAGTTAATCTTGGGCTAGATCTTCAAGGTGGATCACAACTAGATTACAGCATAGATTTACGAAAAGTTGCAGCAGCCGACAAAGAACAAATCGTAGAAGGTGTAATGGACGTAATTAACTCTCGAGTAAATAAACTTGGAGTTTCTGAGCCAAATATTTACACTTCTCAAGTTGGAAGCGAAACGCATATTATAGTAGAACTAGCCGGGATTAAAGACTTAGAGCAAGCAAAAAACGCAGTCGGCAAAACAATCCAATTAGAATTTAAACAAGAAAATTTTGAAGTTGATCCAAACTTAAAAGAAAACGTCAGGGCAGAAGCTACAAAAATCCTCGAAGAAATCAAAGCTACCCCAGACAACTTTAAATTAATCGCCGAAAGAGAAAAATTAGCAAATCCAGAAAGAGTTGAGTACCAAGAAACTGAACTATTATTTAAAGATGAAATCGCTGGAGCAAATATACAAAATAAAATTTTTGCAGACGGGGTTACAGCTGGGAGTTTCGTACCAGAACTTATCGAAGATAGTGCTGGCATGATCATGACTGCAAGTAACCAAATCAAACAAAAAGAAGGACTATTCTTAGTAAAAGTTCTCGAAAAAAATGACACAGCCGAAAGAACCATTACCCAAGAAAAAGAAGTTCAAGCATCACACATTTTAATACAATACAAAGAATCTGAAAGAGCAGCAGAGTCAATCACAAGAAGCAAAGAAGAAGCTAAAACTCTAGCGACCGAAGTACTTGCCAAAGCAAGAGCCGAAGGAGCCAATTTTACTGCCCTTGCAAAAGAATTTACAGATGAAGAAGCTGGGAAATCTACCGGTGGAAAACTAAATACAGCCGTAAAAACAGGTAGTTCATATGCCGAAGAATTTACAACCGCCACCATGAAATTAGAAAAAGATGGCGAAGTAACTCCCACAATTACCGAAACACCGTTTGGGTACCATATTATAAAAGCAGACAAAGTTACAGCAGCTTCAGAAACTAAAAAAACAGAACCTCAAGTAAAAATTGCCAAACTATACTTCTCTACAATGCCAGAAGAATGGAAGCCAACAGAACTTAACGGCCAATTTTTCGAAAGAGCCGATGTAACTTTTGACCAATTCTCATACCCACAAGTTTCAATCGTCTTCAATGCAGAAGGTGCAAAATTATTTGAAAAAATTACCGAAGCTACTCAAGGAAAAAGACTAGCGATCTTCGTAGGTGGAGAACTAATATCAGCACCTAATGTAAACGAAAAAATAACAGGAGGCCAAGCCGTAATTAATGGTAACTTTACAGTCGAAGAAGCCAAAAATTTAGCCAAAAGTTTAAATACAGGTGCCATACCAGCTCCAATTAATTTAGTTGGACAATACAGTATTGGTGCAACTTTAGGGCAAGAAGCCCTAAACAATAGCTTATTTGCTGGGGCAATCGGCATAGTGCTGTTAATTCTTTACATGCTAGCTTATTACCGAGTTCCTGGACTTGTAGCTTCAATTGCCTTAGGTGTTTACTCAATTATTTTAATCTTCTTAATTCAAGCTAAATTTCCGCTTGGACTGGCACTATTAGTATCATTAGTGGGATTTGCCTTTATAAGTAATCGGATTCTTCAAAATGAAAAAGAACCATTTTGGGAAAAAACAATCTCACTTACAGTTGCCTGTTTTGGCCTATTCTTCTTTACATTCCTACTATCAAGCCCTGTCGTAATGACACTTGCTGGTATCGCCGGAGTAATACTTTCAATTGGTATGGCAGTAGATGCTAACGTATTAATATTTGAAAGAATTAAAGAAGAAATACGAGACGGAAGACCTTACCTATCAGCAGTACAAGCAGGATTCGATAGAGCTTGGAGTTCAATTAGAGATTCAAACTTCTCGTCATTAATTACTTGTGCAATTTTATATTACTTTGGAACATCAATCATTAAAGGATTCGCCCTAAACTTAGCGGCAGGTATTTTGATATCAATGTTCACTGCAATCACTGTTACCAAAGTATTAATGGTAGCAATGAAAAACAGAAAAGTTGTAGAAAACAAAAAATTAATGGGATTCTTTACAAAATCAACTGAAAGAGCACCGTTCAAAATCATGGAAAAATCAAAAGTGTGGCTTGGAGCATCGTCTGTGTTAGTTACAGTTTCTATTATATCAATATTCACATTTGGACTTAATACAGGAATCGACTTCAAAGGTGGAACTTTAATGGATATAACTTTTACAGCTGAAACAAAAGTATCTGTAGAACAAATCAAAGAAAATCTTCAAACATACGAAAATCAATTACAAGTTGAACAAAAGAAAGAAGACATTTGGGGTAGTCCATCAGTAGTATCTTCAGGTGAAACTTCATACTTAATTAGACTTGGATACATAAATGCAGATCAACATGATTTAGTACTAGCCAAATTTAAAGACAACCTAGACCCCAAATTACAAGAAAAACGATTTACAACTATTGGTCCTACTATCAGTGAAAATCTAAAAAACAAAGCCGTACTTTCACTAATAATTACTTTAGTTGCAATTATTTTATACATTGCATTCGCATTCAGACACATTCCAAAAGAACTTAACTCCTGGAAGTTCGGTGCCAGCGCAATCGTAGCACTTGTACACGATGTAATTATTACACTTGGTATATTCTCAATTTTCCAACTAGAAGTTGACGCCCTATTCATTACAGCGTTACTAACAGTAATTGGATTCTCGGTACACGATACAATCGTAGTATTCGACAGAATCAGGGAAAACCTAAAAGGATTCGATCGAACAAAACAAACCTTCAACCAAGTTTGCAATACAGCCTTAACTCAAACAATGGCGCGATCAATCAATACTTCAATCTCAACACTCATTACTCTAGCAGCACTACTGATTTGGGGAGCAGAAAGTATATTCTTATTCTCACTAGCACTAGTAATTGGTATTACAATAGGAACCTACTCCTCAGTATTTATAGCTACGCCAATTCTAGCCAACATGATAAATCGAAGCAAACAACAATAACAAATATTACTAAAAAAACCGCCCCTTTAAAATTAAAAGGGCGGTTTTTTTTAATTAAATTACTGATCCAATTTTTAGAATTACCCAAATATCAGTTTTTAAGCCATCAATCAAACATACTACAGAACCGAATTTAAATCATCGATTAATTCATCTAAATTAAATCCATGCAAGTCAGCGCCCTGCTCGACGGTTTCAAACATTGAGTTACTGCATCCGACACAGTGAATTCCGTATTCAAAAAACACTTCCATGGCTTCAGGAAACTCCTTTACCACGTCCATTATAATCATATCTTTATGAATTTTTGGTACTTCTGTCATTTAAAATTTGCTAATATAAATCCACTTATCATTATATCACAAAATGACCTACTTTTACGAAGTAATTTTCCCAAAACTTAAAAGTCCGATTAAAAGTCGATTTACCTACCATTTTAACCAAAAATTAGAATTAGGTGACCTTGTAAGTGCCGAACTTCGAAAAACAACCGAAACTGCCATAATCGTAAACCAAGTCAAAAAACCAGTATTCAAAACAAAACCAATTCAAGAAATAATCCAACCAAAATTCCTACAAAAGTGGCAGTTAAAACTTACTGAATTCATAACCAGTTACTATTTCGCAAATGAAAGTAAAACCTTAAATTTGTTTTTCCCTAAAAAATTCACCACAACCGAAGAAGCGGCAAATTACCCAAAAGAATTAGAAAATCAATTCATCGAATCCAATCCTCCTAACTTCAAACTAAACCAAACTCAAACCGAAATTTTAGACTTCTTACATCAGTCGCAAAATAAAATTCACCTTATTCACGGAATTACAGGCTCAGGTAAAACCATAATATATTTAAAACGAGTTGAAGAAGTATTAAAACAAGGTAAACAAATCCTAATTTTAATTCCCGAAATTTCACTTACTCCACAAACAATTAGTATTTTTACAAACTACTTTACCAAAGATATTCTAAGTTTGTATCACTCTAAGTTAAACGCAACAGAAAAAACCAATGAATGGTATCGAATCAAAAATCAAGAATCTAAAATTATTATAGGATCAAGATCTTCACTATTTTTACCTTTCCAACACTTGGGACTTGTAATAATGGACGAAGAACACGACAACGCCTACAAACAAGAACAAAACCCTCGTTACCACACCAGAACAATCCTACAATGGCTAAACCAAAACTTGAAAACCGAAATAATAATCGGTAGCGCCACACCATCACTAGAAACGTTTGCAGCATCACTAAAACAAGATAAAATTATCAAACACGAAATCCTGCATCGAAGCCAACACCAAGACCTACCTAACATTCAATTAGTAGATTTAAAAGACGAACTAAAAAAAGGAAATCACAGCCCAATCTCAGAAAAATTAAGCCAAGCCATTCAAGAAAACTTATATAAAAAAGAGTTAACACTACTGCTTCACAACAAACGTGGTTTCGCCAATTATTTAATTTGCCAGGACTGCGGCAAAGTGATCGAATGCCAGCACTGTTCGATATCGTTAACTCTACATAAAACCCCAACTGGCACGAATTTAATGTGCCATTATTGTAGTCATACCCAAAAGATTCCTTCAAACTGCACAAACTGCGGAGGCGTTAATTTGAAATCGATTGGATCCG
>CALQZM010000045.1 GCA_943349385.1 Candidatus Peribacteria bacterium | reverse complement strand
GATACATTCCAACTGGTCCAAGTCTTTTAACTTTTCTTGCAATACCTATTTCTTTCAATTCTGCATATGTAAAGCCCAGCAATTAAGGGCTCAGTTATTTGGAGTAAGCAGTAGAATTAAAATGCAAATTAAATCAGTTACAGAACAAAGTAGTCTAGTTGATCCTGTACTTGCTCAGGTAGTTTTACAGCAATTACTTGAACAAGAAGAAGCTATTAGCAGTACTATTAGTGACATAATGAGGAATCTTTACAATCTACAACTTTTAGCTATGCTATATTAAGTTCCCACGGCCTCGGCTACTGCTTCGCAAACACCTTCATCAAAAGCTCCAGGAATAATATAATCTGCTCTAGGTTCATTAATTAATCCTGCCAATCCAACAGCGGCTTTTACCATCATATCCAAAGTCAAATTAGTAGCTCTAGAATCCAAAAGTCCTCTAAAAACTCCTGGAAAAGCCAGTACATTGTTGATTTGATTTGGAAAGTCAGCCCGTCCAGTAGCTACTACAGCAGCTCCTGCCGCTAAAGCTTCTGGTGGCATAATTTCTGGGATTGGGTTAGCCATTGCAAAAACAACCGGTTTTTCAGCCATTGAACGAATCATGTCTTGACTTAAAAGACCGGCTTTCGATAATCCCATAAATACATCTGCGCCTTTAATAACTTCGGTAAGTTCACCAGCTTGGCTGTTTGGATTGGTTGTTGCAAGCATTTCAATTTTAAATTCATTTAAGTCAGTTCTACTAGACTCAATAGCACCAACGCTATCAAGTAAAATTACATTTTTAACACCAAATTCAACTAAGATTTTAGCTACTGCGATGCCGGCTGCGCCGGCCCCATTAATCACAACTTTAATATCTTCAACTTTTTTATCTACAACTTTAAGTGCGTTAATTAATCCAGCTAAAGCAACAATTGCTGTGCCCCATTGATCATCGTGGAAAACCGGAATATTCAAAGTTTCTTGTAATTTTTTTTCGATATAAAAACATTCCGGCGCTTTAATATCCTCTAAGTGAATTCCTGCAAAAGTCGGTTCAATTTGTTGGCAAAACCGAATAATTTCATCTGGATTATTTGTTGCAATACAAAGTGGAAAGGCATCAATATCGGCAAATCGTTTAAAAACCATGGCTTTCCCTTCCATTACTGGTAATCCTGCTTCTGGGCCAATATTGCCAAATCCAAGAACTGCAGTACCATCAGAAACAATGGCTACAGATCTTCTTTTCATTGTGTAGTCATAAGCCTTTGTTTTGTCGGCGGCAATTTCCATGCAAGGATAAGCCATTCCTGGAGTATAAACCATTCCTAAATCTTCGGGAGTTTCTAGTGGATATTTTCCTGTAATTTGAATTTTTCCACCAAATTTAGAGTGGTAGTCTAAAGATTTTTGTTTAATATCGTTCATGTATTTTTAAATTTATTAATTAGATGGGGGAGGTGTAGTTGGACCCTTAACACTCGGTTCTGTATTCGGACCAACAATAAAAGGAGTTTTTAGTGGATCACTCGATTCAAGTTTTGCGTCATCGGTCTTTAACAAATCACCATTTGAACATCCAACTAAAACAAGCAATAAACTAAGGCAAAGTGCCCCAAAAACGACAGACTTAATGGCTTTAAAAAGCGGTAGTTTGTGATTCTTTAATATCCCAGATTGTATTTGTTGTTCTTTCATATTTAATTGTGTGGTTAATACCAGCTACATAATAGTAGTCTACAGGACCTGTGCCAACCCCAAGTGTATCCGTTTCAATTAATTCCTTTTGAATAAACATATCCAAGATTTCTTGCCCTTTGCCACGAACTAAAATATTAATTCGAGCAACTTCTAATTTTTGTTTTGGACTCAACAAAAGTCCAGATTCTGTCCCAATTTTGGAGAAAATTAAATTAATTTCGTTAACCAATTCACTAGCTTTCAAACTAGCAAAATCGTAACTACCTTCTGCAATTAATATATTGTTTTGCTCTAAATAAATATAATAATTAATTAAACCAATTGCTGAAATATTTATTTTTAAAGCATTCCCAAGTTTAGTAGATTCATTCTCGAATTTTATATCTGAGTTGGGATACTTTTGTTGAATTCTTAATTTTAGATCTTCAAAATATTCAGTTTCTAATTTATTATCACTATTTTGAAAGTAATTTATAGATACTCTAGCACCATTAGTAACTGTAGTTATGAAACTAGGCTTGTTACCAGCGAAATAAGCTAAAAAGACTCCATCACCTAAGTTGAATTTTTCCCAATCTAAAGGGTAACTAATAGTTAATCCTGTATTTATAGTGTCTTGGTCCCAATTATAACTTACGTCAAATACACCTTCAGTCGGTGTTTCGCTTAAGCGATAAATTAAGTCTACAAATTCTCCGCGAGTATATTCTTTTATAGGATTCAAAGCGCCATTAGGTTCTAGGTCGATAATCATTTTTTGAAATCCATAGCTAAAGTAGCGAGCAAACCAGTCAGTAGCCTTTATACTAGGATGATAATCATTAAAAATAATTTCTTCAATTTTAACACCTTTAGTCGCAACTCCCATTTTTAAGGCTTCGGCAAATAATACTTGGTTTGCTGGTTTAAATGTACCGTCTTGATAACCCTCAATTATTCCATAATGTACACCAGGTTGAATGTATTCATAAAACCAATCAGTAGAATACACATCGCTAAATTTTTTCAAATTTGCTGCATCAACTTTAGGCTTCAAATCTTTGTTAAAGGCTTTTAAAATCACTTTCAAAGCTTCGGCGCGGCTAATAGATTTATTTGGTTGAAAACTCCCATCTAAATATCCTTCTAAAACACCTTTTTGGGTAAAATCATTAATCGCCTTATAGTAAATATTCTCATCATTAACATCTTTATATTCTTTGGCATAAGTGGTGCCAGAAAAACTAAAAACAGTTATAGAGCAAATTAAAACTCCAAGCAAAATTAAAATAGAACTGTTCTGTTTGTAGAGGTTAATTTGCTTCATTTTCTTTTACTGAATTAGATTTAATAGTTTTGCCTTCGGACAATAAAATATCGTTGATAGCAGTTGCTAAATTTTTAGGAGTATAAGAACCTACCAAAACATTATTATTTACAAGAATAGTTGGAGCTGCACTTATGCCTAAACTACCGGCTTCGGTATAATGATTTTGGGCGATTTGCTTGGTATTCGGATCAACTTGGCATTGATTAAACGTGTTTCTGGCAAGTCCTAATTCTAAAGCGTATCCTGTGAATTTGGATGGTAACCCCGACTCTGCTAGATTTACCCAATCATCTTGACGGCTATAAAGTAAATCATAATATTCTTTAAATTTATTTTGCTGACCTGCGCACTCTGCAGCGATTGCAGCTTCGGTATCTTTACTTCCGGTATTAAAATACTTCACTACTTTAGTTACTTGATCTGGATACATTTCAAATATACTATTAATAGTTGCAGAATTATCGTTACACAGTTTACATGAAAAAGCGCTGTATTCCACTATTGTAATAGGTGCTTTTTTGTCTAAAGGTAAACCAATGATTTGCCCGTTAGTTAAATTTGGACCATTAATAACTTTAACTGGAGGTACCTGCAAAATATATTTATCTAAGATTTTTTCTAGATTTTTCTTGGAATTTTCAAAGTTTTCAGTTTGTTCAATTATATTTTCGAATAAAAATACCGGCATTAAATTTAGCTTATAGGCCTCTGCTAATTTTTGTCCTTCGCGAGAATTATAAGGAACTTCGTTAAAATTAATTAGGGGAGTAATATAAGATTTTACTTGTTTATAGTAAGAATCCAAATTACATTCCGGCCTTTTGCATTCGGGATCATAAAGTACATCGACATCAATTAGTGGATGATCATACACAACGTAAGTCTTACCATTTTTTTCGTAAATAGTAGGACCAGTATTCTTACCTACAAAACTAGGTTCGCCAGAAATTTTACCAAATAAAAAATTAATATTCTTTTCGAAAATCGGATTAAATAAGTATAACGAAACCCCAATAACAATTATTGCGACACTGGTAAGGATTGCAGCAATTTTTCGATTATTGGCCGATGTGATATTAATTGACTTTGGTCTTGTAGGGGCATTGGCACGTTTAGCCAACATTAAAAGCCGAATTAACTCAGGTTTCGGTTGTTCAGCCGAAGCGTCAATGCCTTCGCGTTCGAGTAATCGAATCAATTTTGGCTTATCGAGTTTTTGCAGTATTTGATTATTGAATTTGGACATTTTTATCTATTATTTACAAATACAGTTTTACCATATTTATTAGCAATTGAAAATATGGAAATACAAAAATTTGTTATAAATTTAAATTAATCTTTGGTAACAATAATTATGTGTCTTGATTCGCTAGAATACGATTATGTGTAGCTTCGAATTCATTTAGTCTAGTAATAGCAAAAAAATTCGAATGTATCTAGTAAAGAATTTCGCCTGGAGTGTATTTATCTAATTCCCCAACACCAATCCTTTTTATAACTTCTGGAATAATATCTTCGTATTTCATAGTGACTTGAGTTCCTCTTTTCATTTCACGAATAATGGCTACTCCTTCTCGAACTTCAGTTAATCCCATAAGTACCATATACGGAACTTTGAATTTTTCGGCTAAGGCAATTTGTTCTTTCATACTGCATTTACCAATTGCTCCAATGGCTTTGATTCCTTCGTCATGCATTTGAGTCAACATTGATAAACATTTCTTTTTAGCTTCTTTGCCTAATTGAGCCACAAAAATATTTATGTCATCTTTCGATGGCACGATAGCTTTTTTAATTTTCATTTGAGCCACAATTCTTTCAAGACCGGCTGCATAGTTAACTGCTGGAGTAGGTTTTCCGCCTAATCTTTCGATAAGATTGTCGTATCTACCACCACCGCCGATAGCTCTGTGTCGTCCTCTATTTTTTTCCCAAAATTCAAAAACCGTTTCAGTGTAATAAGGAAGTTTTCTAAATAGTTTATTATTTTTAACATATTTAATTCCTAATTCATCTAAATATTCACATAGATCATCATGGTATTCTTTGCTTTCTGGTGACCAATAAGCATCAATTTTTGGCGCCATTTCACATAGGATTTGCACGTCTTCGTCTTCTATTAAAAATAATTGTAACGGATCTCGTTGAATTAAATCTCTATATTCCGAAGGGATTCCTCGTTCTTTTCCTACGAAAAAGTTAGTTAAATCCACTAAATATCGTTCTCTAGATTCACGGTCTCCCATACTGTTAATTTGCAACTCAAATCTGTCATCAATCGATAAGTCTTTATTGATTTGATTCGCAACATAAATTACTTGAGCATCTAAAGCTGGATCACTTTCACCTATTACTTCGAGTCCAAATTGATGAAAATGTCGGTAGTACCCAGATTTAATTTCGGTGAATCTAGCTTGTGGTTCAATATAGTAAAAGAACATTGGTTGAGGCATTTCATCGAATTTATGTTCAACATAAGCTCTGGCAATCCCAATAGTGTTTCCTGATCTAACAGTTAAGTCAGTACCTTCTGGGTCACGCATACTGTACATGCTCCGTTCAATTCTATCTGCTTCTTCAGCTAAAGCCTTCTTTAAAACATCGGTTCTTTCAAAAATCGGAGTCGAAATTCTTTTGAATCCAGCTTGTCTACATCGATGTCTTAGTACTTTTTTAATAAAGGTAAAATATTCGTGATCTTTAGGAAGGACGTCTCCCATCCCAATTGGTGAAGAATTATCGGATTCTGGCATAATGATTTTTTAAATTTTAGTATAGTTAAGATACATCATTTATTTGGCTTAGTCTAGAGGATTTTTGCTTATTTTATTTCGAACTCCTTTTGTTAGCAATTTTATAAACTTTCCCAAGTAATCAGTTTTGGAACTTCTCCAGGTGGCAGCCAATTCGCTTTGTTTGTATAAAATGCAGCTGCGGCAATCATTCCTGCGTTATCAGTACATAGTTTAAAGTCAGCAGGATGTCTAAAAGTTACGCCAACTTCTTGTGACATTCGTAGGATTCTTGCTCGTAAATCTAAGTTTGCCGAAACTCCTCCAACTAAATGGACTTCGGATACATTAAATTCTGTGGCAGCTCGAATTAGTTTTTGGCTAAGTACATCGTTGGCAGCAGCTTGAAAACTTGCAGCAATATTGGCTTTTTCTTCTTCTGTATTCGGGCATTTTTCAATAACTAAACTCAAGGCAGTTTTAAGTCCTGAAAAACTAAAATCATATCCTTTATTAAGCATAGGGCGTGGTAAATTGTATTTGTCTGAGTCACCATTAATGGCTTGCTTGCTTATAGAAGGTCCTCCTGGGTAGTCAAGCCCTAACATCTTTGCGGCTTTGTCAAAGGCTTCGCCGGCTGCGTCGTCTAATGTCTCTCCAATTTTTTCGAACTCAGTAAAACTCCTAACAATATATAAGTCATTATGTCCTCCCGAAACTGATAAAACTGCAATCGGGAATTTAACTTCATCACTACACCCAATTGTTGCGCTAAGAATGTGTCCGTGAATGTGATTTACCGGAATTATAGGTCTGCCGTGAATCGCACTCAAAGTAGCAGCATAAGTTATTCCATTTAATAAGCAACCGACTAAGCCCGGACCAGCCGTAACTGCAATGGCCTCAATTTGATCCCAGCTTAAATTGGATTCTTTTAAAGCTAATTCTAGCAAACTATCAAATTTATCTAAGTGAGCACGAGCCGCAACTTCGGGGACAACCCCACTTGTTTTTTGATGGATTAAAATTTGCGAAGCAATCGTGTTGCTCAAAACTTTATTGCCGTCTTCAACAATTGCAATAGCCGTTTCATCACAAGATGATTCAATTCCTAAAATTATCATTTAATAAATTAGCAAAGCCCGCGTATAATAGAGTC
>CALQZM010000044.1 GCA_943349385.1 Candidatus Peribacteria bacterium | reverse complement strand
TAATACAGGACTAAGCTGATTTTGGGTTTTTATAATTGCAAAAGTTTTAGAAACTAAATCTGTCTGATTTTTTAAAATAGGATCTAATAATTTAGGACTAAAATACTGGGTTTCTAAATTCACCAACTGTACAGTAGTTGGAAAATTAATTTTTCTTGAAACTTGCTTTAATTCTTCAGATCTAAAATCGGCCGACCACTCAATAGCTACTACAGTCGAATCTGCAGGTAAATCTAAAAAGGTTAAATTTCTAAAAGTCAGGTTGCGTACTAATAAGAAAACTAAAGTAATCAATCCGACTACAATTAAAATTAATACTAGGGGTTTTAAATTTAAATTTTTCATAGACCTAATTTAACCTTTTTTTTAAAAGTAGTAAATGCTAGAATCTGCCTTGAATGAACCATAAAACCCCTTAAACATTTTGTCTATGAAGACTCCACTAACTGCTTCTGAAATTCGTCGAAAATACATTGATTTCTTTGTAAAAAACGCAGGCCATGCCGAAATCCCTTCTGGCTCAGTAGTTCCTGAAAACGATCCAACAGTCTTATTTACAACAGCCGGAATGCACCCTCTTGTTCCCTATTTAATGGGAGAAACTCACCCCAAAGGCACTCGATTAGTAAATGCTCAAAAGTGTGTACGAACTGACGATATCGAAGAAGTTGGCGATAACACTCACCTAACTTTCTTTGAAATGATGGGTAACTGGTCCCTTGGCGATTACTTTAAAAAAGATTCAATTGATTGGAGCTGGAAATTTTTAACTTCTTTGATTCAAGAAGGAGGCCTTGAGCTAGATAAGGCACGAATTTGTGTGACTTGTTACGAAGGTGATGATCTTGTCCCACGAGATGACGAAGCTGCTTCTTATTGGGAAGCACATGGATTTATAAGAGCTTCGGATGCTTCGCCTAACGACAAGAATCGAATCTACTTTTTTGGTAAAAAAGAAAACTGGTGGGGCCCTGCTGGAATAACTGGTCCTTGTGGTCCTGATACTGAAATATTCTACTATGTAGGAGATTTAAATGACCCTAAGTATGTAAATAACGAGTACACTCCAAACGATGAATACGACTTATATGTAGAAATCTGGAACAATGTATTTATGCAGTATTTTAAAGATGCGACCGGTGGATTTACTGAGTTAAAGCAAAAAAATGTAGATACAGGACTTGGATTAGAAAGAGTTACCTCAATTATGCAAGGTGTGGACAGTCCTTTTAAAACTGAATTATTTGCTCCAGTAATGGAACTTCTAGTGGCAAGAGCTGCAAACTTTAACGATCACTCGTCTCGAATTATTTGTGACCACTTGCGGTCGGCAGTATTTATTTTAGGTGATCCTCGGGGAATGGCTCCATCGAACACTGATCAAGGATACATTTTACGAAGACTTATTAGACGAGCAATTAGACATATTCACAAACTTGGAATCGAAGACGCAATTGCAGTAGAAATTGCTAAGATTTATATTGAACTTTATAAAGGCCATTACAGCGAACTTGCAACTAGATCAGGATTTATTTTAAGTGAACTAGAACGAGAAGAAGAGTTGTTTAGACAAACTCTAAAAAACGGTGAAAAAGAGTTTTATAAAATTTTAGAAGGAATGAGCAAAGGCGGAATGACAGTAATATCTGGACGAGTGGCTTTTAAACTTTACGATACTTTTGGTTTCCCTCTAGAAATGACTATCGAATTAGCTGTTGAAAATGGTCTGACTGTAGACGAAGCTGGATTTGAAGAAGCTTTCAAAAAACATCAAGAATTATCGAGAGCAGGAGCAGAAAATAAATTTAAAGGTGGATTAGCTGATTCTTCAGAAGAAACTACAAAACTACACACTGCCACTCACTTACTGCATCAAGCTTTGCGAGATGTTTTAGGCGACCATGTTGGGCAAAAAGGTTCAAACATTACAGTTGAAAGATTACGATTCGACTTTAATAACGATGACCCAATGACTCCAGAACAAATTGCTTCAGTTGAGGCAATAGTTAACGATAAAATTAAAGCCGACCTACCAATTAGTTTTGAAGTAATGACAGTAGAGCAAGCTAAAGCTAAAGGAGCAATTGGACTATTTGGCGACCGATATGGCGAAGAAGTCAAAGTTTACTCGATCGGCGACTATTCAATAGAGATTTGTGGAGGTCCTCATGCTGAATCTTCGGGCAAATTAGCCGAAGGTGGTAAATTATTTAAAATCGAAAAAGAACAAAGTTGCGGGAGAGGGATTAGACGGATTAAAGGGGTTTTGGTTTAAGAATTACCTAAGCCTTCAGCTTGAGCTACTCCATCTCTACTTAATACCAAACTATCGTTTTTTCGTAATCTAATCCATACGATAGAATTGGTTGTCCGTGACGAGCGTAGTGGAATTTCATGCCTATGTTTAAGCTTGAGGTAATTTGGCTTTGTATTCGAAAGCGAAAATCATTTTTGGTCCGGCGTAAGTATTCAAAGGTCGCGTTGAATCTCCATCAGATAAAACTTCTCCATCTAAATAATAATTATAAATCCCTTTCAATCCAGCCTCGGGTGATGGCTGCCATGCTCTAGAAACTTGGGGATACTTAGTTTCAATTAATCTAAGGGTTTCAGGTTCTAATAGAGCTATTTTTTGACTTAAGATTTTTTCTATTTCGAAGTGGTTTATCGAATGTTTAGCTGCATCTTTTCGAGTTCTATATACTGTAGCAAAGACTAATTCACCTTTGTTTACGTTAATTAATTCTACTGGATAGTCATTACTTAAAAATGCTAACTCCTTAGCATCATTATCAGAAATTTGATTTATAAGTTCTAAAACATCGACTCTTCCTAATCCTAATTCAGGTAAAAAATCTAGTTTTAATTCTCTAAAAATAGCTTTTTTTTCTGGGCTCATTCCAGTTAAAAGTGCTTGTCTCAAATTTGCTTTAATTCTAGCTGCAGTGTCTTTTGGATTGTTAGAATCTAAAGATTGAGAACGTAAACTTTCAATACTAGCTTGTCGAGATATAGAACTAAAATTTCTATTAAAATTATCTAAGACTGAACATAATTTTTCAGCTGCTGTATTATCTAATTTAGGATTTTTGTTTATTGCTTCTGCAACATAACGGTATGTCACTTTTTTGTCTGAAAAACATTTTAGTAAAATTTGATTTACTTCTTTGTCAGTTTTTCCTTGTAATAGATTTTCTAATTCAACTGCATCTAAAATTGAGGCCACTTCAGGTGACAAACTTAATTTAAATTTTTGATAGGCTAAGGCTTTTAAAAGATACTTTTGGACCCTAACAATTAATTCTTCATCGTTTTGTACATTCGTTAAGTAGTCATTCACATCTGCTACTGTCGAGAAACTAGTGTTCATTATAGCGTTAATTTCTTTTTGTTCTGTTGTTCTTACAAGTAAATCATAGAGTTCATTTGGTGTAAGCGAGCCTTGTAATTCTAAAGCCATAAAGTAAAAATTATAAATTGATATTTAACGCAATTATAACACTTTTCGTCGGTATTGCAACAACGAGTTACTCCCCCCACCCAAGCTTAGCGCGTAGGGCTTTGTAGTAGTTTTCACCGGTCATTCGGGCAAGATAGAAGTATCTGGAGGATTTTCGGATTTTAACTTCGTCTTCATATTCTAAACAAAAACTGGTTTGTCCGTCTAAGGTTAGGGCTACTCGTTCATGATATTCTCGAATAGTTTCGACTGTAATTTTGAGTTGTCGGTCATTGGGCATTATAATTGGTCTATTCGATAACGATAATGGGCAAATTGGCGTTAGTACAAAAGCATCAATTTTAGGGTGAACAATTGGTCCGCCTGCAGATAAAGAGTGTCCGGTTGATCCAGTTGGGGTAGCAATTATTAAGCCATCAGCCTTAAATTTATTTACTAGTCTTTGGTTAGATTCGATCTTTAGCTGAATTAGTCGAGCTTTGGATCCTTGATTGATAACGGCGTCATTTAGGGCTAAATCGGTACGGATTTTTTTACCTTTTCGGTAAACAGTAACTCTAAGTAAAAACCTTTTATCGGCAACGAAATTTCCACTTAGAATTCGTTTAAGTCCAGCTATTGCTTTTTCTGGCTGACTTTCGGTTAAAAATCCTAAATTACCTACATTAATTCCATAACAAATTACTACTTTTTTGCTTAAAGCTCGGGCTGTTTTCAGTAAAGTCCCGTCTCCTCCAAATACAATAGCTAAATCTACTTTTTTTAGAAGTTGGGCTTTGGTAAGGGCTTTTTCTTTTAGAATTGGGGCTATATTTTCGTCGCAATAGACATCTTTTTTCTTTTTAAGTAAATAATCACGAATTCCAGTAATTAACTCTGTGTTTTGGATTAGCCCGTATTTGCCAATTAAAGCTACTTTTTTGATTTTCACGCAATGGAAAATTAATTTATTTTTTGCCGAAAATAAGATACTTTCTAATTATGAAACCTGCAAGTATTATATTTACTAGATTCCCGTATTCATCGCAATTAGGTGGTGAAGAGATTCATACTTTTGCTATAGCTGAACATTTAAGAAAAATCGGTCACAACCTTGAATTCTTAACTTCCTGCCGAGTTTTACTCGAATATGCTCGATCTAACGATTTCAAATCTCGCAAAATATGGATGTATAAGCCCCCCGTAACTCCAGCGACACTGTTACTTTTTACTGTTTTTTCACCCTTACTTTTGATTTGGGGATTTTTTATTTGCTCCTGGATTAGAGTCAGCCGTAAAAATCCCCATATTTATGCTTTAAGTTTTACTGAAAAACTTATTTTAAGTCCGTGGTGCTTTTTATTTAGGATCCCAATGGTATGGATAGAGCATGCCAGGATTGGAAACTGGTTCCATAAAAATCCTTGGAAATTTTGGTATACCATTTGGGAAAACGGCAACGATGTAACTTTGGTTACAGTTTCTAAAATTATGCAGCAAGAGTTAGGACTTCCCTCTGCGATAGTTATTCCTAATGCAATTCCAACTGAAATTTTTAAAAAACTTTACGATGTGTCGATACTGCCTGAAAAAGTGCAAACCTATTTGCGAGAGCATAAGTTTGATATTGGCTACGTGGGTAGACTTACCGAAGATAAAGGGATGGAAGTCCTTTTAAATCTTAAAAAAGCTTTTCCTGAAATTGGAATTATTACTATTGGGAGTGGAGATTATAAAAATATTTTAGAAGAAAATGGTATTCGCAATTATCCGTTTATGAAAAAAGAGCAAGTAGCCTGTTTTATGCAAAATATTCAATTATTAGTTTTGCCAGCTACAAAAACGGATCCTTTTGGACTTGTAGTAATCGAGTCAATTGCCGCTGGAACTCCAGTTTTAATTAGTGATAAAGTAGGCATTAAAGACTACTTAATTGAAGGGCAAGAAGTACTAGTAAGTTCGGTCGAACAATTCACCGAAACAGTAGGTTCAATCCTGCAAAATCCGTCCACACTTGAAAAATTAAAACAAAAATCCGAAAAAACAATAAGTAAATTCGACTACAATAAGATGTTAGATAATTTTGCTAAGCTGTTTCAATAATATTGATTACTTTTTGCGCAGTTTTACTCCAAGAATAAGAATCTAAACGGTTTTTTGACTTTTGTAATATTGCGCTTTTTAAATTTTTATCGGTAGCTAAAGAAAGTATTTGCTGAGCTAAATCATCGGTGTTATCAGGGTCAAAATATAATCCGGCATCGGCTGCAACTTCAGGCAAAGACGAACTGGTAGAAACAATTACTGGGCAGTTGTAACTATAGGCCTCAAGAATTGGGATACCAAATCCTTCATACTTAGATTGATAAACGGCAAAGTCTGCATACTTATAAAGTGCCGCCAATTCGTTCGGCTCAACAAATCCTTTAAAAATAACTCTATCTTCGAGTTCTAACTCTAAAACTAAAGATTTTAAGTAGGTTGCGTATTTTTTATTAGCTTCTCCCCCAACTATTACTAATTGATGAGGAATGAGTCGCTTAACTTTATTAAAAGCCTGAATTAAAGTATGAAAGTTTTTTCGAGGTAATAAAGATGAAACTGAAACAATATAATCACCAGCACTTTCATTTGAAGACGAGACCAAAACTGGCTCTGCACAAGCGCATTCGGCAATTTCAATTTTACTAGCTGGTAAATGTGGGAACAGTCTCAATAAATCCGTTTTTGTATTATTTGAAACCGCAAAAATCTTAAATACATTATTAATAATATTTGGTAAGGTAAAATTTTCTATAATCATTGGCTTGGTAGGATGCCCCTCGGAATGCAAAAAACAAATTAAATCATGAACAAAAATTATTGATTTCAAATTAGAATTCCCTTTTAGCAAATATGGGGTTAAAAAACTTGTCATAGCTAAATAAACATTGGCAGGATTCTTTAATAGATACTTTCGTACTGCTAAATGCCACAAAACTGATCGTCCTTGTAAACGCACTATTTTCACATTACTTAAGGCTTCTATTTCAGCCTCAAGAATTGGATCAACCCCACGAGCATCAGTAAAAAGCACCCAAGTATAATTTGAATTTTGAATTAATTTTTTTGTGAGTTCTAAATTATAAACTCCTTTGCCAGCTGCAGCTCTTGCTCCCGCTTCTCTTATATCTATGGCAACAATTTTAGTTTCATTTATACTCATAAAAATTGACACTTAAATACAACAAGGATACATTATCAGTAAGCATTTATAAATGTAAAATGACATATGGTAGACGCCTCATCAGAAGACAGTTTTAGCCTAAAATTTCGTAGACTTCCTCTACATTTAAGATTAGTATTTATAGGACTTATCAGTGGGATTTTTGGAGTATTTTTACCCTGGTATAAAGATTTAGACTCCTTTAATAATGGCATATTTTTCTTGGGGATTACTGGACCAACCGCAATTATTGGATTTACAATCTTAATATTAAACTTTTATGCGATAGCCGCCTTATTA
>CALQZM010000043.1 GCA_943349385.1 Candidatus Peribacteria bacterium | reverse complement strand
GATAAAGTAATTTTTATTTATGGCGTTCCAGCAGAAATTTCGGTTATTAATTTCGTGAAGAATAATGCTGATAAATTTGCTAAAATGTGGATAGTACAAGATGCCATCAAAGCAGCTCACTCTAGCGATTATAAAGATGAAGATTTACTTGCTGAGTTAAAAGCACTAGGCGCCAAACTAATTACTACGCGAAATCTAGAAAAATATATAACTATCTAAAAATGCAATTCATTCCGCCGAAAGAGTTTAAAGCCAAATTGATTAAAAAAGAATTTTTGAATGAAGAGGTAGTTTCACTATGGTTTAAACCGGTTGATGCCGAATTTAAATACCTAGCCGGACAATTTGCGATGGTGAAATTTGAAGACAAAGATGAGCCAGAAAAATTTATAACTAGAGCTTATTCAATTGCTTCGGCACCAAAGGAAAATGGTGAATTTGAATTATGTCTTGGAATTATTCCAAATGGTAAAGGGTCCACCTATTTGAACTCACTCACAGAAAATGATTTGGCTGTTTTTAAAGCTCCATTTGGAATGTGCAACATTAAGCCAGAAAATAAAAACAACTTAATTATGGTAGCTACAGGAACGGGAATTGCACCAATCAAAGCAATCCTTGAGGACTTAGCTAATAATAACGATACTAGAACAATTGATGTATTATTTGGAGTTCGAAAAGCCGAAAATCTTTTTTACTTAAAAGAGCTCAAAGATTTAGCCGAAAAACTTGAAAATAGCAGCATTATACTTACACTATCGCAGCCAGATGTACTATCTTGGAATGGTCATGAAGGTCGAGTTACAGCCCATTTAGATAGCTTAAATTTTGATCCACTAATTACTGATTTTTATATTTGTGGCAACGGAGAGATGATTAAAGAAGTGCGAGAATTTGCCTTAAAAGCTGGAATAGATAAAAAAAATATACACGTAGAGATTTTTGATTAAAAGCGAAGCAACAAAAACCATATAATTTAACTCTTAAAATATGTTAGAACTATACGCAAATACCGGATGCCCATACTGTCAAAAAGTAATGGCGAAAATGAACGAGTTGAAATTGGACTTCATTTTCAGATCACATGATTTTTCTGACGGTGAAAACGCAAGATCTTTTAAAATTGGAGGAAAAACTCAAGTACCTTTCTTAGTGGACGCAGAAAAAGGAATTCAAATGTACGAATCTGGAGATATAATGGCTTATCTAGAAAAGACATATTCTTAAATCAAAGCCGCTTTTTAGAGTAGCTCTTGGATTACTGTACGGTAAATTTAGAGATTTTACCATTTGCAGAAACTGTATACTCGCCGGCTTTTAATTTACTTGAGTCTAGCTCTATATTTTGAACAAATGGCACAAGGGCTTGAGTACAAATTGCACCTTCCGATTTTATTTTAAGAGTCAATATTACACTGCTTTCATTTATTAATTGGTTCGAAGAATCAATTCGTTCACATCCATTTTTATAGTTACCTTTTATTACAGCTAAATAAATTGGCGGATTGCTTTCTAAAGTTACTACTTCGACTGAGTCAACCCCTGCATCCTCAATTTTTATGGCGGCTGGCGTTTCTGCTTTAGCTGGAGCTTCTGTATTGTTTTCCGAAGGATTAGGTTTACTAGGCTGGGTTAGGGACTCAGTCGCTTCTAAGGAGTCTTTTACCATATTTTCAGCTGAAATAGACTGATCTTGAGAAGAAGTATTAGTTTCTATAGTTTCGGCTTTATTACATCCAACTAAAAATATTGTTAAGATCAAGATAAAGGCTATTTTCTTCATAACTAAAGGTATTAAATTACTATAATAATTATAGACTTGTTAGTCGGGATTGAAAATATATTCTAGATAGACAAAATACAAAAAAGATAGTTACACAGATGTACTATCTTGGAATGGTGCCGAGGGACAGAATTGAACTGTCGACACAAGGATTTTCAATCCTTTGCTCTACCACTGAGCTACCCCGGCCTAAAATATTTGCCTTTTATGTATATCATTTTGACGGTTCGGCTGCAACCTTAAAATCAATTATTTTCTATTGTAGATTTCAAATTTAAAGTTAAATCCGTTATCTGATTGCATTTCTGATGCACTTAATTGTATAAATTCTTTATTCAAGTCTTGTCCAGGAAAAAAGGTATCGCAATCAAATTGATTTAAGATTCTAGTTAAATAAACCCGTTTACACCTTGAGTCTAAAATGGAACTTGCATATAAAGTTGCCCCACCTATAACAAAAACCGGCTCAATTTTGGCTAAGGCTAGAGCGGAATTTAATGAGTTGGCTACAGAAACTCCTACTGGAAACTCTAAGTCAGAATTGCTCGAGATCACTATGTTTTGACGGTCTGATAGAGGTTTGCTTTTGACCGGGAGAGAGTCCCAAGTTTTGCGCCCCATAATTACGGTTCCACCTTTGGTTGTTTCTTGAAAATATTTTAATTCGGCTGGTATCCTCCATGGCAAGGTGTTGTTAATTCCTATTCCATAGTTTTGGTCAGCGGCAGCAATAATTGAGAATTCCATATTCTAGGTAAGTTTAATATTAAACGGCAACTTCAAATTTTATAAAAGGATGATGCTCGTAGCCTGATAGTTCAAAATCCTCAAATTTAAGATCCCAGAAAGGTTTTTTTGCTAAAGTCATTTTTGGAGACTCGAAAGCTTGTCTTTCGAGTTGCAGTTTTAGTCCTTCTAGATGGTTTAAATAAATGTGGGTGTCACCTGTAGTGTGAGTAAAAATGCCAGGCTCCAAATTGCACTCTTGGGCAATCATAATCATTAATAAAGCGTAGCTGGCAATGTTAAATGGTACGCCTAAAGCTACATCGGCGCTTCTTTGATATAGTTGGCAATCAAGTCGTCCGTTGACAACGTAAAATTGAAAAAGTAAATGACATGGCGGTAAAGCCATTTGGTCGATGTCGGCAACGTTCCAGGCAGAAACTATTAGACGTCTAGAATTTGGATTTGTTTTTATTTGATCTATTACATTTTTGATTTGATTAATTGGAGTGGAACTAAAATTGCCGTCAGTGTCCTGGGTGAACTTTGGCCATTTAATCCATTGGTATCCGTAAATTGGACCAAGCTCACCTTCTGGCGATGCCCAAGCGTCCCAAATTGGGCTGTACTCAGTTAATCCGTCGTTAATATTAGTTGATCCTTTTAAGAACCATAATAACTCTCGTAAAACCCCGGTGAAAAGTACTTTTTTAGTAGTTAGCAATGGGAATCCTTTTCGTAAGTCGTATTTTCGTTGAGCTCCAAAAATTGAAATTGTGCCTACACCGGTTCGGTCCTCTTTTTTTTCGCCATGTTCTAAAACTTCTCTGACTAGGCTTAAATATTGTTCATCTGCGTGCATATAATTTTAATTAGTTTTTCTGATGGCATTATATTATATTTAGAGAGTAATAAAAACTTTACTTTTTGTGAATAAGTTTTGGAACCAATTATCGGTTAGACAACAGGACTATTTTATTGCTGGAATAAATATTGCTGCTTTAGTTTTGGCGTCGGTTTTAATTTTTTTAAATTATTTAGACCAAGGAATAATTTATCAGTTGGCGAATAATGATTTTAGAAAGGTGGTGGATTATTTTGGGGCTAAACCGCTTGAGATTCAAATGGGATTAGTAATGATATTTGTGTTGATTGAAGTTATTGTTGGACTGATTCCTGCTGTTGTAATGTATCCGATTATTGGGGCTTTGATTAATCCTTGGCTAGGAATTACCTTAATTTTTTTAGGAAACTTAATAGGGAATTCAGTAAATTATTATCAAGGGAAAGTAATTGCCAGAGCCTTCGTGGATGACAAAAAACATTTAAAAATCTTGCACAGGCTTGATGATGACGGTGCATGGAGTTTATTATTAATTCGGTTGAATCCCCTAACTTCGTTTGATGCCATCTCTTATTTTGCTGGGGCACTGGGAATGAAATACAAAAAATTCTTACTAGCAACTATGGTAGGAATTACTCCTTTAGTTATTAGTGGAACTCTTGCAGGAGACCAATTCTTAGAAAAATTTGAATTTGGATTTGAGATCTTGGTGATTTTTACAATTGGCTACTTGATTTATACAATTTTTGAATCAATAAGAAAAAGAAAGTTACGCAAGAAGGACCGACTATTAAATAAGTCAACTAGGAATATAAAGGCTAAACAATCCTCGAGTAATATCCGTTAAGTTCAGCATGCTCGATTGTGTGTCCAAGCATGGCATCTTCGACTTGTTCTTTGGTAGAACCTGACTCCAAATGCAGCACTGTATCCAGTGCAAAAATCTTAAATTGATACTGATGATTACCAGTGGGCGGGCAAGGCCCGCCCCATCCTATATCTTTAAAATCATTCATTCCTACAGTAGCACCTAATGGCAAACTATTTTCTGGGATTTCAGTTGTTTTAGGATCAATGTTCCAAACTATCCAGTGCGACCAAATTCCTTGATCGGCATCTTGATCTTCAACTAATAAAACTAGTGACTGCGCAAGTCCTGGAACACCTTCAATTAATAAAGGTGGACTCACATTGATACCATCACAAGTATGTTTTTCTGGAATAGAAGCATTATTTTCAAACGCTGGAGATAAAAGGTTTATAGCCATAAATTTTATTTAATTTTAATTAGTCTAATTCATCTGACCCCTCTAATTCAAGAGCTGGAACTGTTTGAAGCGAATTCCCCATCATCCCCTGTAAATCACCGTATAAACCAACCGTGTTAGTAGTTACTCTTTCGATTTCTTTTTCACGTTTTGCCCATTGTTTTTGGAACACTCTTTTTTCAGTATCTAAATCTTTTTGCATTGCACTAAATGCTAATACAATATTCTCGATTCTGTTTTTAAATTGACTTCCAGTTAAGTACTGATGTAATGCTTCCATTTTTTCGTCGGTACCAACTAAAGCTTGCTTCATTTTTTGCACTTGTATTAAATTCGACCGCAAAACCCTGGCTATATATAAGGCTAAACTCAATTCGACTACCCAAACACCCTCTACGCTTAAACAACCGGTTGCACTTTCGGGCATAGTTTTGGTAACTAAAATAGCAACATCTGATTTGGCTTGCGATTGATCTTCTTTTAATTTTCTAATCCACTCTTGGCTCCAAGCCTTGGTATTTTTGGACTCCCAGATTATGGTTCCGCAATCTTGTCCGTATTCTGATTTAACTCTTTGTATTAAATCAGCACCTTTGATACCAGTTGGTACATCATCAATTACATCGATTGGAAATGCTAAAGTAAGAATTTCTTTAAGCTGATTTTCTTGGGCATCACCTTGAACTTGCATTGATCCTTGTTCAATTTTTCGACGCATTTCTTCGTTAGCTTTTTTTAATTGTTCAAACTGCATGTCTTTTTCTTTGATTTTCAAACTTGCTTCTTCAGTTGCAATTATTCGAGCTTGGTCTTGGATTGTTTGGGCTTTTTCTAAAAATTTCCTTTCGAAATCTAGTTCTAAAGTGCGTTTTTGTTCTTCAAGTTCACGAGTTTTTTTGGCAAATTCTAATTCACGGACTTCAAGTTCTTGTTGTTTTTTTACTCTTTCTTCTAATTCGGATTCTAGTAATTTAATTCTTTGCCCTGAATTTTCTTGGGATCTTTTTTCAGCTTCTTTTACAGCAACAACCCAAAGTTGCTTCTTCTCGGATTCCAGTCGGGCTTTTAATTCTAAGTCTAGGTCTTGGCCTTTTTTGTGTAATTCAGCTTCTCTTTGTTTTAGGATTAGATCTTTTTTATTCACTTCTTCGGCTAACTTTCCACGAACATCCGCTTCGATTTGTTTAGACAGAGCTTGGTCTAAATCAATTTCAAAATTACAATTTGGACAATTTAATTTATTTACAGTATTCATGGGCGGACTCGTACTCCTAGTAGATTATTAAAATTATCATCAACTTCTAATCTTTGTTCTAAAAAATAGTTATAAATGTCTTCTTGGCTTAAATTACTGTCATTAGCCATGAGATTGGCAAGCTTTCCAGTAATTACGGCAGCAGACTGTGAAGTACCAGTCAAATACTTATATTTACTTTCTGGAGCTAAACTGTACCAATCTTGTCCATCGATACTATAGTCGATCCAAGCTCCATAATTACTCTGCGTTAATTTTTTACCGCTATCATCTAAACCGGCGACTCCAATTACCCCCGGTAATGCAGCAGGGTAAAACTCTTTGTCGGAATTCTGATTACCTGCAGCCGCAACAACTAAAGTGCCCTGTTTTTGCAAATACTCAATTGCAATGCGTAAAGATTCGGTATTTACAGGTAATCCAAGACTGAAATTAACAATATTTATGTCGTCTTTACTTGCAGCAAAGATTGCTTTCAGTAAATCCCCTAATTTCCCTACTTTACCGTTTGTAAACTTATAAGAATACAATTCAATATTGTCTGCTTCTTTTAAAATAATTCCAGCTAAGTGAGTCCCATGACCTACCTCGTCTGATAATCCACCACGAAAAGTTTTTAACTTAATTTTTAAATCTTTTAATTCTGTATGATTAACATCAATACCAGAATCAATAATTGCCACTTTAATTTGATTAGCTGCATTAGATTCAATCTTAGAAAAATCTTGACTAGTTATTGAGGAAGCCTGAGAACCAATATTTTCTAAAGCAATAAACTCATTTTTCTCAGCAAATTCTACTAAAGCAGTTTTGTTTAGATCTTTTTGAATTGCTTGAATAGGGTAATCGTCTGCGAATTTCAAAATATATAATTCTGGATAATTTAAGGTGGACTTAAGTTTAACAATTACTTCGTTATAACTTTCATTTAACTCGATATTAAGAGTACTTGCTGTTAAATTTTTTGAAAAACTTTTACTTAGTAATGACTGTTGTCCAGAAATATTTTCAAACCCCACCAACTTATATTTAGCTGCAATACTAGAAATTTCATCAAATTTTTTACTTTGAGTATCTTCGAGAGCTTGAAAGATCCCAACCCCAACAAT
>CALQZM010000042.1 GCA_943349385.1 Candidatus Peribacteria bacterium | reverse complement strand
TTCGACCATGCTGGATTTTTCACTTAATCCCTACGGGATTGCGTAAAAAATGGAGCCACCGATGGGAATCAAACCCATGACCTCACCCTTACCATGGGTGCGCTCTATCGACTGAGCTACGGCGGCATTTTCCTTGTGCAAAGGTGATTGTACTTTTTTGAATAGATTTTGGCAATTCTAAATCTAAGTGTTATAGTTTAGATATATTAATTTGTAAATTTATGTTTAAGCCTAAAAATAAACCTTTGATATATTTTCTGAAGAATGTTTATATTGTGTTTGCAATAGTATTAGTCTGGCGAGGAATTTGGTATTTTTTGGATGAGGTTGATAAATATTTTTTTGGTGGTAGCCATATAGAGACTGCAATAATCGGTGTGATTATAGGTATTGTTTTGTTGTATTTACCTGATAAAGATCTTAAAGAAATTGAGAAACTTTAAGTTTTCTCTGATTTCTTTAAGATTAATAATGAAAAAACCCTGTAAAACAGGGCTCCATTCTTCCGTTCGTATTTAAGGATACTACGCGTCCTTAAGAAATGTGGGTGATCTCACCTTAGGTCCTCGAACCTAAGAAATTTTGATCTCCCTTATGTTGATGATTGACGAGAAAGTAATTAAAACATCACGAAGAAGAACAGAGTAATAATATTATAATCCTTTCATTTTAATTTTCAAATATTTATTCTTGCCTAAATTAGACAAAGATCAGAGTTTTTAATAATCCGCTTAAGAGCCCAATTGTAGTTTGAATAATAGAGAAGCCAAGAAATCCTTTTAATAAATAGATGTCCGCAAAAAATAGAATTAATACATAGCTGACATTGGCGTGAATGTAATCTTCGTATTTTAAGTAGAGTCTGTGTGGTAAAAATAGGCTTAAAATTTTTGATCCGTCTAAAGGGGGAATTGGTAGTAGGTTTAAAGCGCAAAGGGTTATGTTTATATTCAAAAATACAAATATAAAGGTCATCCCAAATTCAGACAATGATCCACCAGCAAATTTTAAGGGAATGCTAGCTAGGCCTGCCATTAATAGATTCGACATTGGTCCGGCTAAAGCAACTAAGGCTTGATCTCTTTTTGGATTGATAAAATTGTGAGGATTAACGGGCACTGGTTTCCCCCAACCGATTCCGGCAATTAAGAAGAGTAAAGATCCTAATAAATCTAAGTGTCTAAGTGGATTTAAGCTGACCCGGCCTTCTCTTTTCGCAGTTTGGTCTCCAAGCCACATAGCCGTTACAGCATGAGCTGCTTCGTGAATAGTAAGCGCGATTATTATAGATGGAATTAAGTAGATGAAATCGTTAGTTGAAAGCATAAATTGGGGTTTTTAGCTGATTATACCATTTTTTTGCCAAAATACTGCAATATTTTTAAAATTCTCTTGTAAATACGGCTTTTAGTTGTTATATTTAGCGGGCTTTGGAGGTTCGGAAGATCATGATTTGTGAGTTTCAGAGCGATATAATTTGTTTTTAAAAAGTTTGTAATTAAGAATATATGGCAAGAAGATGCGATTTCCTAGGAAAAAAACCAAGTACAGGTAACAACGTAAGTCACTCGAATAGAAAGACTAAAAGAAGATTTTTACCAAATCTTTTCAAAAAAACTATGGTGGATCCTGAAACAGGTGACAAGTTTACTGCTAAGCTTTCTGCTAAAGCAATTAAGACTGTTACTAAAAATCCAAGAAAACTACTTACATTAGCTAGAATGATGAGAGCTAAGTAAATAGACTTAAAAATGCGGAATACTAAAAACCCTTTGTATAAAGGGTTTTTTTGTTGACTTGGATTTTAGCTAGGCAAATTCTGGCTATTTGAGTTGGATTTTCGACTCCTATAATTTTGATTGAATATTTATTGGCAGATTCAAGAATGTTTTTTACTTGTTGAGTTGCAAAATCTTTTCGGTCATATCTTAAATATACGTTTCCGTAGTTATTGTGGTCTGTTACTTTCATGTCTTCAGATAAATAATTCCAGGCAATCGGAACGGAATTTTCTTCGGTTGCAAGCAGTAAAAAGTTATCTGTACCTATGAACCATGGTCCTTTTTTAGTGCTTTTTAATAAAGAAAAAATGGATTTAAGTATAAACAGTGAAATGAAAATAAGAGCACTTATTGTTAATAAGTTGGCGCTGTTTGTATCGCTAATTGTAGCGATTGGGTTGAATTTATATTCTAGTAGTAGTTTGAAAAAGGGAATTAGTACTGTAGAAGTAGTTTTTAGTAGTAGAGTTATGAAAAGAATTAGGTTTAAGACTAGAATAATGTGCCCTATTTTTTTGTCGTGAAAGCTTTTTGCTTGAGTTTGAAAAACGATGTTTTCGTTTGCTAGAATTGCTTTCGTGAAGTCAGGTGGGCTGTTTTTTATTAGTTCCATTTTGTCGTGTTTATAGGAAATCAATCTTATCATAAGAATTTTATAAATGGAATTGGTGTTTTTTTGATTTACTTGTATAATTTTGTCCTGATTGGTAAAGATTGGCTAAAAGGAGAGGTCGCATAGTGGTCTAGTGCGCTCGCTTGGAAAGCGGGTAGGGTCGAAAGGCTCTCGAGGGTTCAAATCCCTTTCTCTCCTCCATTTTGACATTTTAATTTTCGTACGGAAGTACGATTTTGTAGTTTCCTGTTATTTTTCTTCTTAAATCAGTGAATGGGTCCGGATTTTCTTGGTCGTAAACTGGAATGCTGAATAAATAAGCACTGTCAATTACCCTTGAAGCCTCGTTTGGATCTAAAACTTTAGTAACTCGCTGAGAGCACTCTTGGGCTGTTAATGAAGGTCCTGTTTCTTTAAGGAGTTTTATTTCTGCTGGGGCAATATCTTTAGCATCTTTTGAAAGAATTTTTTTTGTTATGTAAGGTTGGTTTCGTCTTAAATCTTCTGGTTGAATTAGACCTGCAGCATGTAATTTTCTTACAAGTTCAATACCAATTTGTTCTAGAATGATTTCTTTCGGTCCGAAAACGAAGTCGGTATTTTGTTTGATCGAAGCTCTAATAAAGGCAGTTTGAAGTCTTTCTTGTCCAGGTTCTAAATATATAATTCCTCTTTTAATAAAAGTATGACTCAGTAATTTTTGGGCTAATTTTTTTGCTCTTAAGTCTCCACCTCTTTGAAAATTATCAAAAAGGCAGTTATTTAGGTGGTCTAAACTAATTATTCCTGAATCTCGTTTAACAGTCATTGGGTTCCCTTGTGTTTTTTCTAATGCAATTTTCAAGATTGTTTTTGGGTCAATACAGTATTTTTGCCAAATTGCGACAAGTTCAGGATCATTTAAAATTAAGTCTTCGGTAAATTCTTTGTGACATAAATTCTCAAAAGCCAATTCCCCAAAATGAGAAAATGCAGAGTGACCTAAATCATGTAAAAGTGCACCTAGTACAAAATGAATTCGGTCTACTTCTAATTCGTCAGGGTTGTATAGGTGATTTGCTAGTCTTGCGACGCTCATAGAATGATTACCTCGGTTATGTGAGGCTGTTAATCTTTCAAAGGCATTATTGTGAACAGGGTCTGCTTTTAGGCCACCATGGGTGATTCCAAATAATCTTTGGAATGGTCGAGTAGCTACTACTTCTTGGGCAATTGTGGGTAGTTCAGTTTCTAGAGCTGTAGCGTATAATTTGTCAGCAGATGTTATCATAATTTGAATTTACCCAATCCTTTACATATTTGCAATGTATTTTGTTTTTTTATGTGTTTTATAAGCTAGATAGTGGTAAAATACTTTCATGAATAAGTTGTATTTGTATTTTAAATTTCTTGGTTATTCAATTGGTGTTTCACTTTTACTAGTGGCTCTTTTTTATTTTCTTGCAAAATAATGGTGTTAAAAAATATAAAAATTGACCAATAATTCTTTTTAGAATAGTATTAACTACTATCTGTTTTAAGATTTTATGGTTCAGTTGTCTTTTTTTGAAAGGTATGTAGATGATTTTAAGAATCAGTCTTGTAGGAGACTAAGTTTTCCCGATGGTTTTAAGCAAGTTTCTGATGGAATCCTTCAGTATGGTGGTGCTGATTACGAAGTAGGTGGCCAGCGTATTTTAGTGAGTGGGGGAATCCATGGAAATGAAGTTACAGGAGTAGAAATTATAAATGAAATTGTTGAACAAATTATTAATCAACGTTTGCAAATACATGGAAAAGCTTTATTTGTTTTAGGTAACGGAAAAGCACTAGCAATGAATAAGCGTGAGACTGAAGCTAAAGCTAATATGAATAGAATGTTTGGCAGAATTTTACAATTTTTTATTGATCGAGGTTTGACTACTAGTTATGAGTTTGGTCGTGTTAAGCAGATTGAGGATGCAGTACGAAGATTTGAGCCAACTTGGCATTTTGATATTCACCAAACTATTGAGCCATCAGATCCGTTTGCAATTACTCAATTAAGGAATCCTAAGGGTGTTGCTACCTATGATTATGATGTTGAAGCATTTTTAGCTGAAGCTAAAATTAACAAAGTCGTTTATCGTCCAACAACTACAATTAGTTCGGGTGTGTTTTCGGAATTTACTGGTGTTAATTTTGGTACTAAGGCTATGACTTTAGAAATCGGCCAAATTAGTAAAACTTGTCCCTTGGTTTATCAAGCTGTTCGAGATGCAATTTTACGAGTTTTAATAGAAGGCGCTGAGGTTTTTGAGGATGTTAAAAATAATGATCCGATCGAAGCCTATAAAATTATTGATGAAGTTATTAAGAGGAATCCTAGCTTTAGATTTTACCGAGATGGTCTAAGGAATTTTGATTCTTTTAAAGCAGATCAAGCAATTTGTTTTGATGGTCAAAAAGATGTTGTCTTGAAGGAGCCAGTTGGACTGCTGTTTCCTAATGCTAAAGTTCAAACTGGTGAAAGAGCTGGTGTTTTAGTTAAAAAATTGGTTCTAGCTGAAATTATTCAATTTCCGGTAAAATAGATTAGTATTTAGAGATTTTTAATAAAAGATGTCTGGAGTAGTTGGGTTAAATATTCTATGATAGGCTAGTTATATAATTGTGTTTTAGAATGGATGATATTCCTAAAAGTGAATCTGATTGGAAAAAAATTTTAGACCCTGAAGGTTATAGAATTTTAAGACAGAAGGGTACTGAAGCACCTTTTAGTGGTGAATATTATCAAAATAAAGAGGCAGGTATGTACTTATGTGGTGCTTGTGGACATGAATTATTTGATGCAACTACTAAATATGAATCTGGGAGTGGATGGCCTAGTTTTTATGCACCTTTAAGTAAAGAGGTAGTTTCTGAAAATGTAGATAAGGCACATGGAATGATTAGACGAGAAGTAGTTTGTAGTAGATGCGGCAGCCATTTAGGTCATGTATTTGAAGACGGCCCAAATCCAACTGGACTTAGGTACTGTATCAATTCTAAGTCCTTAAATTTCAAAAAGAGATGACTTTAAAAGCTGTAAAAGAATACTTACATAGTTTTATAGAGCCTGAAAAAGTTAAGGTTTATACTAGCTTTTTTAAAACTGGAAAAGGGGACTATGCTGAAGGTGATAAATTTTTAGGTATTAGTACTCCAAATACAAGAAGGGTAGTCAAAAAGTCAAAAAAACTTGAATCTTCAGATATTCAAGAATTATTAACTAGTGAATGGCATGAAGAAAGGTTGCTTGGATTATTTATTTTAGAACGAAGATTTAGGTTCGCAAGTGAGGTTGAAAAAGAAGAATGGGTTGAAATGTATAAAAATAATTATAAAAATGTTAATAATTGGGATTTAGTTGATCAATCTGCAGATAAAATTTTAGGTGAATATTGTTATTGGTCTAAAAATGATGATTATTTATTAGAGTTAGCAGAGTCTAGTAATTTATGGGAGAAGCGAATTGCGATTATTGCCACTTATGCTTATATAAAACATAAACAAACGGATTTAACTTATAAAATTGCCTTAGTTTTAATGAAAGATTCTCATGATTTGATTCAAAAAGCAGTTGGGTGGATGATTCGAGAATCCGGTAAAAGAGTAGATGAATCAGAAATGGTAGATTTTATTCGCGCTAATAAATTAGAAATGCCAAGTACAATGTTGCGGTATGCAATTGAAAGATTAAGTGAAGATTTAAAACAAGAATTAATGCAAAAATAATTTATGAATAATTTGAAAGTTTTATACCAAGATAATCACTTAATCGCTGTTTATAAACCAGCGGGATTATTGGTTCAAGCTGATAAAACTAAAGATAAATGTTTAATGGATTATGTTAAAGAATATCTAAAATCAAAATATAATAAGCCTGGCAAAGTGTTTTTAGGTTTATTACATCGTTTAGATAGGCCAGTGGCAGGAATTGTATTGTTTGCAAAGACATCTAAAGGTGCGGCAAGATTGTCAGAGCAAATTAGAAACCGAACAATAAAAAAACAATATACGGTTTTGGTTTCTAAAATTCCTGAACAAGATAGTGCAAAACTTGTTCATCACTTGGTTAAAAACGAATTGAAAAACACGAGTTGGGCCCATGAAAATCCTCAAGAAAATTCTAAAGAGGCAATTTTGGAGTATACCTTGATTAGTCAAAATTCTGATGGAACTGCTAAGCTAAAAGTCGATTTACACACTGGTCGTCATCATCAAATTCGGTCTCAGTTAGCTGCGATTGGATGCCCGATTGTTGGCGATACAAAGTATGGATCTAAAATTCCTTATATGGATGGAAGGTCAATTTGTTTGTGTGCTTCAAAGTTAACTTTTAAGAAAGCTACAGAAGAAGAAGTTGTTGAGATTGAAGTTGAACCTGAATTTTAAATCTTACAGCTAGTTTTTCCTCTTTTTGCTAAATACTGTTGATGATAATCTTCGGCATCATAAAACGTGGTAGCTGGTTCAATAATTGTAACTATTGGATTCTTGAATTTATTTGAGTCGGCTAATTCTTGTTTGGATTTTTCGGCAAGGTTTTGTTGAGTTTGGTCGTGGTAAAAAATGGCTGAACGGTACTGACTTCCGATATCTGGGCCTTGTTGATTAGGCGTAGTAGGATTGTGATTATTCCAGAAAATTTCTAGTAA
>CALQZM010000041.1 GCA_943349385.1 Candidatus Peribacteria bacterium | reverse complement strand
CGAGGATTGAATCCCCTAAAAACTCTAGACGTTCGTTAGACTCAATTTTTTCGGTACTAGCTTCGTTCACATATGAGCTATGTGTAAATGCCATTTTTAGCAGTTCAGCATTTTTGAAGTAAATATTTAAACTATTCTCTAATTTAGTTTGATCTAACATTATTTAGCTTTTTGTAATTTATCCTCACCAATTATATCATGTGCTAGCTTAGAAAGAACAGCATTTATAAATTTCGAAGAATTTAAATCTCCATAAGTTTTTGCCAACTCAACAGCTTCATTAATAGCCACAATTGGTGGGACATCGGTAGTTGGATCTGTTAACTCAAAAGTTCCTATTTCTAAAATAACCTTGTCGATGACGGCAATTTTGTTTAAAGGCCACTCGGGTGCGTATTTTTGGATCATTTCGTCTAACTCGGATTGTTTGTCTAGGACTCCATGGTAAATATGCAGAGCAAATTCAACTTCGGTTAATTCTTTGCCAAATTCGTCCAGGACATAAGAAAAAGCCTCTTCTTTTGGTAATCCTTCTGTGTTTCTAAACTCTAGAAAAAATAAGGATTGTAACACGAGTTCTCGTGAAAGGTGTCGAAGTGAGGCCATTATCTAATTATGCTTTAATTTTAGTAATGTTGTTTAAGTCTTTAGACATGTCTAATACTTGTCGACCATTGTATTTTCCAGTTACTGGATTTACATGGTGGTTAAGGTGAAAATCACCAGTTTCTTTGTCTTGTACTAATTGCACTAAATTTCGTAATTTAGTTACGCAATCACGTGTCCAAGCCTTTTTTCTAGTTCTGCTTACGCCTTTTGATATTTTCTTTTTAGGAACTGCCATAGGTAAAAATTTATGTTTAGCCACGAGATAATAGCGAATTTCCGCAGAAAATCAAGGAAAAATTCAGAAAATTACCTAGTATCTAAGGATAATTTGTCAAAATGTTTCGCCAGCTAAAGCTAAGCAATAGACACTATGATCTATTTCAGTAAATCTTTTAAGTCCGTAAAAGGATTTTTGCTGGTTGGCTGGGTTGGAATAGCACCGTAGTCTGGCATACCTGGGCAATCTTCTCCACAAGTCAAGACTGGATCTAAACTTAAAAATACAGTTTCCTTTAATAGTGAAGTTAAGTCGATTTCAAAATTTTTGCTTTCTACCTCTTCGGCTAAATCTGAATCCATGTCTTCTGGAATCGTTACGTAATAATGCTTTTCTAGAGTTTCTAGTGTAATTTCTGTATCGACAGTCTTTAAGCAACGGGCGCAATTGTAAGACACTTTTAAAGTTTGACCTTCAGAGTAAAGGCAGATTCCATCGTCAATTTTAATTCCTGTTAGGGTGATTTTTTGACCTGGGACAATATTAATTTCAGAGTCTTCAAAGACTGGAACTTCGATTGTAAAAGTGTCGATTGTACCTGCTTTACTGTAGAACAGCTCGTGAATTGGTAGTTTTAAATTATTGTTCATATTAAAATCCTCGTTTAAATTTTCGGGCTGTTTCGATGATCCAGTTAAACCAATATTTTTTGGTAATTGCAAAATCTTGGGCAGGTACTAAATCAAGTAGGAATCCGCCAAATCCTTTTTTAAAATGGGTAATTCCATAGAACGGGTGTTTTTTATTTCCTTCAGGAGCGATTCCCCAGAAATTGTAATAAGTTATGCCTCTTCTTTTTGATTCTTGGATAGCTTCCCACTGAATAGCATAGCTTGAAGGCATTTTAGACTTAACTGAAGACGAGGCGCTATGTCGGTATACCGTTGAATTCCCATAAAAGAAAATCATGGCAGCGCCCAGTAGATCCCCTTCGTGATAAGCAAAATACAATTTGGCTTCACCTCTGTTTTGAAAAACTCTAAACTCATTTTCAAGATACTTAAGTGAGAAAGGCGTAAAACTATGTCGTTTTGAAGTTTCTTGTAATAAGTTATGCAGGATTTTAACATCTAAAACTTCTTCACTAGTACGGATTTCGATGCCGTCTCGCTGCGCTCGCCTAATTAAATTCCGATGGTTTTGGTTCATATTTTTAAGCAATTCAAGTTCGTCACCGTCTAGCTGCAATATAGTCGTATGTTCGGCGATCATGTGTATTGGCGATTTTTTAAAGCCTTGATCCTTAAATAATTGGCGATGCTGTGCGGAATCCTCTAAAAATGGAGAAACTCGTATAAAATCTACTCCTTTATGCTTAGCTAAGTACTTTAATTCATTAAAAAAAGATTCTACTAATTGTTTGTTTTCAAAGTCTAGAACTGGTCCATATGGTAAATAGAAGAACTTACCTCGTTTTGCATTTACAACGACAACTAGGCTTCCGCCCACTAACTCTTTTCGGTCGCCATGGTGATCAAAAACCCCTAAAACAAAAGCGTCATCGCCCATAGCTCGGTTAAATTCACCGTAATACCAAGACTGAACGAATAAATTGAACTTAGATAATCTAAGAAATTTTTCCCAGTCGGTTTTATTTTCTAATGTTTTAACGATATAGTTGCTCATTGTTCAATAATTTAATTATTTTATGCGCTGCGGCTTCAGTTATTTTAGAGTGAGTGGGTAGACAAACCGTGATTTTAGCAATTCTTTCTGCATTGGAACATGATAATAGCTCATATTTAGTCATTTGAAAATCTATATTTTGAGGAACTATGTTTTGAAAGCTCCATTCTAGCCCTAATTGCAGATTGAAACTTTCTAGTTTTGCGTATAAATTTTTCAAATCTACTGAACTATCGAAAGAAATAGGAAAACTTAAAAAAGCTTGATTTGGTGCCGAAAAATCTAAATTAGAAATTAAATCAATGTTTAAGTTGTGGGCATAAATATTGGCAATTTTCTCTCGATGGGCTAGGTTTTCTGGTAATGATTTAATTTGCCCGAGCAATAATCTAGCTAAAGAATTTGGATATTGATAACACTCAATTTCCTCAACTGTAAGGGATTTTTCTTGATCAGTAATAATTTTCGGAAAAAGCCCCAACTTTGAAAACACGGCTAAAATAGCCTTACCTAACTTTAATTCGTAGTAAATTTTGGTAAATAAATAGAAACATACAGTTTTAAAGTTGTGTTTTAAGATTTGAGAGATTGGCTGAAATGGCAATCTTAAAACTAATTCACGAATTTCTAATAGTGCCTTTTGATCTTTGGCAGTAAGTGCACCTCCTCGAGATGAGGTTATAATTTTATTTGATCCAAAGCTAAAAAAAGCAAAGTCGCCCAAAGTTCCGATTTTCTGCTCTTTGTATTTAGCCCCGATTGAATGTGCCGCATCTTCGATTAATGATAAGTCGTGTTGCTGGCAAAATGATTGTAAGAAATCATAATCATCAACGAACCCAAAAGTGTTTTGAACAATCAAGGCTAAGGTATTTGCAGAAACTCTTGAATGTAAACTTTCTGGATCTAGCTTAAAATTTATTGAAGTTATATCTAGGTAAACAGGTTTTAAGCCGGCCTTCAAAATTGAATTCACGACTACTACGCAGGTGTATCCTGATACTAAAACTTCTGTTTTATTTGGATTTTGTTTTTTTAATTGTTCCAAAATTAAGTACAGGGCAGTTCGCCCGGAATCTACTAATACTGCTGGTTGTCCTAAAAACTCTGTTAATTCAAGTTCTGCATTTGTGGTGGCGGAACCCCTTTTTAGGTTAAAGGGAAATAGCAAATTGCGAACTGCTGCAAAGCATGCTTTTGCATCGATGTTTTGATCGAACTGAGATAAAATTGACATCTAGCTATTTTTTAAATAATTGAAAACTTTGGGATTCAGTCGATTTTCTACCAAAATTAAAGATCCATCTACTAATTTTTGTTGCAGGGCTTCAATAATTTCATCTGGAGATTCTACCATAACTAATTTTTCTGGTTTAATGTAAGGTTCAAAATAAGGTTTAAGTTCCTGTTTTGTTAAAATCACAAGGTCATAAAAGTCGCAATTACTGGCTATGTCTCTATGCATTGATTCCGATAAAGTACCAAGCTCGATCATCCCCATTGTAATTAAAACTTTTTGAGGTGCAGGCATGCTTTTGGTAAAAGCAACTGCCGATTTGAATCCTTCTAGGTTAGAATTATAACTGTCATCTACGATTGTATATTTAGCTGTTTTTAATAGTTTAAAACTATTGTCCGAAGGTTTTAGATTCAATAGAGCCATTTTGATGTCTGCTAAACTAAGACCTAATTTAATGGCGATATCAATTACTGGTGCTAAGTTATAGGCATTATGCATTGGAAGTGTAGTAGCCTGGAAGGCTTCTTGGTTTAGACTAAAGCTGATTTGATTTTTTGTGCAATCCTCTACAGGATTGTAAACTTGCAAGGTGGCTTTGGGTGAAGTTCCGTAAGTAACTACTTGTGATCCGTTAAAGTTATTCAGAATTTCGTAAACACCTTTGGAGTCTACATTCAAATATAATTTACCATCAGGCTTTAATCCTTGGGCAATTTCAGACTTTGCAGTTTGAATATTTTCTAGAGAACCGAATAAAGATAAATGTTGATGCGCCATTGCCGTAATTACTGCAAAGTCTAAAGGCATCATTTTTACGATATTAGAAATTTCACCAATTTTATAAGCTCCCATTTCAACTATCATAACTCTATGCGTTGGCAGTAAGGAGTTAAGAATTACTTTAGCAACTCCTATATCTGTATTTATATTTTTTGGCGTTTTTAAAACTTGGAATTTTTCATTAAAAGAAAGGACTTGTGCAAGGTATTCTTTTACTGAGGATTTTCCGTAACTCCCAGTGATTCCGATTATAATTAAGTTGGAATGTTTTTTTAATTTTTGTTGAGCTTTATAAATAGTTAGTTCCTTTAATAATTTCGTAACAGGCGTATATATTAGGACTAATCCAAATAGCCCTAGCGGTGCTAATAGTACAGTAATCGTTGCGCTTAAATTCAGATAAAACAATCCATAGAGAATTAGAAATAACTGCAGGATTAGAATTGTTAGTGCTTTTATAGTTAATGATGGTCGTAAAAAACCGTATTTATTAAAACTTAAAGCACAATGTATGCCTAAAGAAATTAGACCAACTAGAAAAAGTAGGCTTGAATTAATTACTAAATTCAGTCCAAATACTAAGTAACTAATTATAAACGGAAGGCTAAAAACAGTCCTTAATCCTTTATCAAACCTAAAAAAATCGTACAAACGATCAAATCGATATTCCTTTAATTGATAGAAATATAAGGTTCTAACTGATAATAATGTTAGAAGCGAAAATGTAAGTAGTTTTAGGAGCACTCTTATTTAGATTAACTAAAGAATTCGTGTATATTCTGCACTATTAAGTCTGGTTTTTGCAAATGTAAACCATGTTTACCTTCTTCGATAACAATTAATTCGGAATTAGTAATTTTTTGATGCATTAGATTGCCCATCCAAAGCGGTGTGTAGCTATCTTGATCGCCCCAAATTAATCTAACTGGAATTTTAACTTTGGCTAAATTTTCAGTTAGATCTTCTTCTATTACATTTAGGAATGTTTTTCGCATAACTCCTTCTACTTTTAAGTAATCACCTGTTCCCATTAGTTTATATAAAAATTTTTGAAAAAAACTGTAGGTCTTTTTAGTGAATTTATTAGTTTTTAGAGTTTTGAAATAGGGTGCAACTAATTTTGTTAACTTTTGGAACTTGGTTAACTCTGGCTTAATTCCTGCTGCTCCAATAAAAATAGCTTTCTTAAAAATGTTATTTTGATTAACTAAAAGTTTAAGGGCTAATCGGCCACCAAAGGAATGCACCACTAAATAATCTGGTTTTACTTCAAGTGTATCCATAAATGCCACTACCATATTAGCATAGTCGTCTACTTTCCACGCTTTAATTGGGGTTTTCGAGTCACCAAATCCGGGTAATTCTAAGAAGTAAGCTGTAAATTCAGCTTTATTAATTTGGCTTAACAGAGACTGCCAAGAGTTAATGCTTGAGCCCCAGCCATGTAAGAATAAAACAACTTTATGGCCGCTTCCGTACTTGTATACTGGCGATTCAGCCTGATTATATTTGAACCTATCTATTGGTTTCATTGATTTCAATTTTAATACTTTCAGGACGGCTTGGTATAGTCGGTGCCCAGAAAGGCCATGTCTGTATAACAGCACTTTCGATTTCTGGCAAGTTTTCTATGTATTTTTCGGCTTCAGAAATCTCTAATCCTGCTACATGTGAGGTAATTTTTTTGATCAATTTTTGGGCAGCTTCTTGAGATGGGTCTAAGTTAAATTGCTCAACACCTCTAATAGTAGCTGTAATCTCAATAATACCTACGTCTTCTTTAAGATTCAGAATTCTGTAAGTAATTCCATTGTCATCAATTTGAGTTAAAGCTTTATCCGGACTTTTTCGTAAAGTAATTTCGCCTTTTAAGATTTCAAGTAATTCATTTCGGTCATATGCAATTCCCGTTGCTTCTACTCTTGCTACAACATTGAAAGTATTCATTTTTTGACCGACTAATGATTCATCTACGGTAATTTGCGGTTCGCCTAACTTTATAACTTGGGGATCATTTAAAATAGTAAGATTTAAATTTCGTTCACCATTCATTTTTACTAAATATTCTTGCATTTTTTTAAGGACAACTTTGTTTAATTCAGCTTTAGCAAATTCTTTAGCAGCTTGGATATCCCGAGTGGTAACTGTTTTGTCTTTAGAAGTGACACCACCTGTAAATGCTTCTGCGTTTTTTGCATACACTTCTTCAGAATTTACTTTAGTTAGACCTGGGATTTTGAATTTAGTACCAGCTGGCAAATTACCTCTTTCGCCAATTGGAATATTATTTACATCTATTAAATCTGCTACAACTTCAATTTGAATTTGACTTGGAGTATTTGAGCTTCCAGCAGGAACATTTACAAAACTTTGCGTCCTAAAAATAAGTCCGTTTTCTGCTTGAATTCTAGTAAATGGCTTCAAAGGAAACTCACGATTTACAGTATTAGTAATCGTAACGTATCCTTTAGCATTAGCGCCATTTAAGTCATTACCTGTGGCTTCATAGGCAATTGAATGTTCGATTACTCCCGGATTCACAATATAACTTGCTATAACTCGATTTGGTCTAGTTCTAAGCAATCCTGCATTTCTTTGAGAATCAGCAAGAGTAATATTTACTGGCTGTTCAATTGGAACGGAATTTGGTTTAACTAAAATAGTAGCATTTGGTAAGGCAATATATACAATTGTAAATAATAGTAAAATGCTACCAGTAGTTAAGGCTATCAACATACTTCGATTAGTATTTGCCATCAATAATTTTTTGGCATAATTTTTGCGACCTTGTT
>CALQZM010000040.1 GCA_943349385.1 Candidatus Peribacteria bacterium | reverse complement strand
TATGTAATGAGAATGAATAAAGATGACATGGTAGTATCTATGTCTACTCTCCCGAATCAAGAAAATATTATGGGTGCAGATGCTGGCGTTGAATTAGAAGATGCAGATGGAGCATCAAAAGTAGAGCAAGAAACACTTGTCTAGAATTCGCTTAGAACTTTAAAAAAAGACGGCTCTGTTGAGCCGTCTTTTTTTTGTTTGTACGATTGGGTATGATTATTTTATATCAAGTCTTTCGAAAACCGTTTGAAAGCCGCCTTTGCCTTGATTGACCCAAGCTGCGACTCGTGTAACTGTTGTGGTTGAACATTTTAGGTTTTCGGATATTTTTCGGTAAGGCATACCTTTGTAAACTCTTTGGGCTATTTTATATCTATCTACTAAATTTGTTAATTCTAATGTGGAGCATAAATCTTTTAGAAATTTTTTAATTTCATTCTTAGTTTTTAGGCATAAAAATGCGTCTGAAAGTTCATTTAGGTCCCGCTCTGAGATTTCGTATTTCATGGATTTTTATTAAAGGCTCACGAAAAACAGTATAACTTAGTTGATTTTGCCTTGCAATAAGGGATTTTTTTAAGTATTATCGGCTTGCTAATACTTTATTGTTACCAATTTTTATATTATGAAGAACGATATTCATCCAAAAGTAAACAAAGTAATCTTTTTAGATACTTCTACAGGTACAGAGTTTTTTACAACTTCTACCTTAAAATCAGGCGAAACTAAAACTGTGGACGGAGTTGACTATTTTGTACTTAGAGTAGAAATATCATCTGATTCCCATCCATTTTATACTAAAACTCAAAAACTTATTGATACAGGTGGTAGAGTTAATAAATTCAAAGAAAAACTAGAAAAAGCTAAGCAATTACAAGCAAAATAAGTTTATTTCAGTTAGAACAATATATATAACTAAGATCATTTGGATCTTAGTTTTTTGTATACCGTATTTTAGGAAAACTAAAGCTAATGCTTCCCTTGATAAAGCAATATTAGAGACCTATACTAAGTATAGTCAATAATTTAGGACAATGGCGGGTAACACTTTTGGGCGAAATTTTAAAGTCACTACTTTTGGAGAATCACATGGCATAGCCCTAGGCTGCGTAATTGATGGGTGTCCGGCCGGGATTGAGGTGGGCGAGGCTGATGTTCAAGCTGAACTAGATAAACGAAAACCCGGCCAGTCTAAATTAACTACGCCCCGAAATGAAGACGATAAAGTGCAGATTTTAAGTGGAGTTTTTGAAGGCAAAACAACTGGAACTCCGATTGCAATGTTAGTATTTAATAAGGATCAAAATTCTGGTGACTATAAAAATATTGCTGATATATTTAGGCCTGCTCATGCAGATTTCACTATGCAGGCAAAATTTGGGCATAGGGATTACAGAGGCGGAGGCCGTGCATCTGGACGTGAAACCGTAGCCCGTGTAATGGCGGGAGCAATTGCTAAGCAATATCTTTTAGAAAAAGGTATAAAAGTTATTGCTTATACTAAATCTATTCATGAAATTGAAATCGAAGAGTGTGACTTGGAGTTTATTGGGCAAAATGAAGTTAGAACTTGCTGCAAAGTTTCTGCGCCAAAAATGGCTGAGGCTATTTTAAAAGCAAAAGAAAAAAATGATTCAGTAGGTGGAATTATTGAGACTCAAATACTTGGTTTGCCTGCAGGAGTTGGATCCCCTGTTTTTGAGAAACTTGAAGCTCGATTGGCGCAAGCCTTAATGTCGATCGGTTCAGTTAAAGGATTCGAAATTGGATCAGGATTTGCAGCAAGTAAAATGTTTGGAACCGAACATAATGACAATATAAAAGACCTGACTGGTGGAAAGTTGCATTTTGAAAAAAATTATTCTGGAGGAGTATTAGGCGGAATTTCAACAGGTGATACTTTGATATGTAGATGTGCATTTAAGCCGACGTCTTCGATTAAACAAAATCAAACTGGGGTAGATGAAAATGGCAATTTGGTAGATTTTGTTTTAGAAGGAAGACATGATCCGTGCATAGTACCAAGAGCAGTTCCGGTTGTAGAGGCAATGGTAGCGCTAACGATAATTGATGAATTAATAATTAATTGTAAATAATGTTAAAATCCGTACTTAAACAGTTTAATGCTAAAAAGTCAGAAATCGAAATTTGGTTAGAATCAAAAAGACAGCATTACTCTCCTATAGTCTATGCATCGTGTGACATTAGAAACTCTGGATACAAAGTTACTACTGTGGATACAAACATTTTTCCGGCTGGTTGGAATAACCTTTGTCCAAGCTATCAAAAAAAAGCATCTGCCTTATTTAAAGAATACTTTACAATTAATCATGCTAAGTGTGTTTTAATCGTGATTGAAGAACATACTCGAAATCTTTTTTATTTTTCAAACATTTGGAATTTAAAAAAAATACTAACTGAAGCTGGATTAAAAGTTTTTGTTGGTAGTCCTAATCCAGAAATAGTTGAAAAAACATTTTTTAAAACAGCTGATGATGAAAATTTAGAAGTTTATCCAATAAAAAGGTTAAATGACGAAATTTATATCGAAGACAATAAAGTATGTACTATTTTGTTTAATAATGATTTTTCAAATGGAATTCCTAAAATATTACAAGGTGTAAAACAAAAAGCAATGCCCAATCCGGAACTGGGGTGGTTTAAACGAAGAAAAAGTGAACATTTTAGAGTTTTTAATAATTTGGCAGATGAATTTGCGGCAGAGATAGGAATTGATGCTTGGCACCTAAAGACAATGTTTAGTGTTTTAGAAGACATTGATATAAATAATGATAAAGATAGAGAACGAATGGCTACTGAAGCCGATAGGATTCTAAAACTGATTGAGGATGAGTATAAGTTAAGGAGTATAAAGTCTGAGCCAGTTATTTTTATAAAAAACGATGCAGGAACTTATGGAATGGGAGTTATAAGCGTAAAATCAGGTGATGAATTACGGAATTTGAATCGAAAAAATCGAAATAAACTTACAACCGGTAAAGAAAATGTTCCAATTACTAACTTTATTCTTCAAGAAGGTGTCCCAACTACTGATACGGTGAAAGGATTTACTGCTGAACCGGTAATGTATTCCGTTGGATCAAAATCAGCTGGAGGATTTTTTAGAATTAACACAGAAAAAGGTGATAACGAGAATTTGAACTCTACCGGAATGCAGTTCGTTAAACTGTGTTTCGAAGAGGTTTTAGGATACAAGAACATGCATTTTGCGGATGAAGGTGAAAACTGCAAGTTAGAATATCTAGATTTAATCTATACTGTGGTTGGGGAGCTGGCGGCGTTAGCCGCCAGCGAAGAGCAATTTAACTTAAAATAAACTTATGAAAAACAACAACCACTTATTTATAGTTGATGATTATCCTATGGGATACGACTTAAGTCGTGATAGTTCTTACCTATTAATGAACGAACTTAAACTCCAAGGGGCAAAAGTACAAATTTGTCATATGTTTGGATTAAGCGTTCGAAGTGGCGAAGTTTTTGCAGACGAAGTAGCTGTAAATGAGTATGAGGTAGTTTGGGTTAGAAAAGATCCTCCAGTTGACCGAGCCTATTTTGAACATTTACAACTTTTGAGCTTAGTTGAAAGAAAATATCCGAATATTAAGTTTGTAAACTCTCCGACTGCAGTACTTGAAATAAATGAGAAGTTAGCAATTTTTAATTTTCCTGACTTGATTCCAGAAACTTTACTTATGACTGCAAGTAGTGCTGATATGACACCAATTTATGAGATGATGCAAAAAACTGGATTTGCAGTCTTGAAACCATTGAACTCTTTTGCTGGCGGTGGAGTCCGAAAAATTGATACAGAAGACTTCGGCTCAATTCGGCAAATCTTAGCAGAAGTCGCTGAAAGCGATGAAGGATTTTGTATGGTGCAGGAGTTTATTCCTGAAGTTTCTTTAGGTGACACTAGAATCCATATTGTAAACGGTAAACCAGTAGGAGCTTTGCTCCGGGTTCCGCCTAGTGATGGGTTCAAAGGAAATATTCATGCAGGGGGAACTGCCATGCGTGGAGAAATCACTCCTGAACTTGAAAAAGTAGCGCTAGAAGTTGGAGCTTGGCTGATGTCTCGTGGTATATTTTTTGCAGGAATAGACACCATAAACGGTAAACTGACTGAAATTAATGTAACTTCACCGGGTGTAATTGTAGAAACTAACGAAACTAGTGGCGTTGAATTGCATAAGTTAATTATCGAAGAATTGAAAAATGTTTAAATATAAAATCCAATCAACCTCAGGAAAAGCACGTGCGGGCACATTTACTACCCCGCACGGCGAAATCAAAACACCAGTTTTTATGCCATGTGGAACTAAAGCGACTGTAAAGACTTTGGATCCGATTGAAGTTAAACAGGCTGGATGTCAAATTTTGCTTGGCAATACTTATCATTTGCATATGCGTCCGGGTAGCGAATTGATTGCTAAACATGGAGGGCTTCATAAATTTATGAAGTGGGACTCCCCTATTTTGACTGACTCGGGTGGGTTTCAAGTATTCTCGCTCGGAAGGACCGAAAACAATAAACCAAAAATTACTGATGATGGGGTCGAGTTTTATTCACACTTAGACGGTAGCAAGCATTTTTTTAGTCCAGATAAAGCCATTCAAATTCAAAAGAATCTTGGAGCAGATATCATTATGGCTTTTGATGAATGTGCACCAGGTGATTCTAGTCATGCATACGCAAAACAAGCTATGGAACGAACTCATAAATGGGCAGTACAATCGGTAGATGCTTTTAAAAAATATTGCGACCCTGCAAAGCAAACAATTTACCCAATTGTCCAAGGCGTTATTTACCCTGATTTACGCGAAGAGTCTGCTAAATTTATAGCAGGACTTGATACGGCTGGAATTGCAATTGGAGGATTATCGGTTGGGGAATCTAAAGAAAATATGTATGGAATGATTGATGTTGTGGTTCCAAATTTGCCGGATTCTAAACCAAGGTACTTAATGGGGGTTGGTTCGCCCGAAGATTTAATTGAAGGCGTTTATCGGGGTATAGATATGTTCGACTGTGTGCTGCCTACTAGGATTGCTAGGCACGGAGCATTTTGGACTAAAGCTGGTAGACAAAATTTAATGAATAGTAAGTATAGGGAGAATTTAGAACTTTTAGAAGAAGGTTGCGATTGCTCTACTTGCTTGGCTGGATATTCTAGTTCTTACATTGCTCATTTGATTCGAGAAAAAGAAGTTTACGGAATGCGATTACTTTCGATTCATAATTTAAGATTTTTATTTAGGTTAATGGAACAAGCGCGAGAAGCGATTTTAAATGGTGTTTACGCAGAGTTCAGAAGAGAATTTTACGAAAACTGGAAATAAGTCTAGTCTAAATTCTTCGATATACAATTCGATCCCCTTCATTAACGCCTATCATTGAGGCGCTGTTGTTAGAAATAATAACAGTATTTTCAGCCCAGATTCCACCAGTTAAATATAATACTTGTGGATTATTAGGATTTCTTACTATTGCGGGATCACTAAAATTGCTTGCGTTTGCAGTAATATCAACAGGAGCGTCAACCTCGCCGGTGAATCCGGTACTAATATCACCTACGCAATTGAGCCCTCCATCTATTGGAAAATATCCAATTGTGCGTAAATTATACATTCTTTCTAAAGTAGATTTTGCAGTTGGAGCAGCAACATTTCGTAGAACCTGATTAACCTGTTCATCAATTAACCTATTATCAATCAACTTAGGGAAAAATTGACTAATCCAACCATTGCGCTCTGCTAAAGGTAAACCTTTTAATTTAGTGAATAATCCTTGTTGAGTACAACTTAATTCTTTTAGTATCAAATCTAAATGTCCAGATTGAATTAAGAACGGCAAAATTAATTTTTCCCAAAAGGCATTTGTTTGTAATTCAAGTTCATTTTCAGCTTGGGTAACTGATTGATACTTTGGTAAAAACTCAATTAATACTTGATCTGCATTAATTAGTCCGGTCTGCTTCATCCATCTTACCATTAAAGCTCGACTTGGAGTTAATAATGAGCAGTACCCTCTTTTTTCTGGTAATGAAACTAGACCTCCGAATTCGACATAATTATGCCTTCTAGCTTGAAGTTCTAAGTGATCTCGTTCTTGGGAGTAATAAATAAGTCCATCTTCTTTTTCATTTGGTACAAAAAAAGAGGCAGTGGCCTCAGCTTCAAATTGACCATTGTTTTTTAGCTCTTCAGAAATAAGTGTGACTCTTTCAAATGCCTCGCCACGCGCTACAGCTTGTGTTTGAGAAATTGCTTGATTGACTATTCCCTGATGAGCATTGCAACTATTTAGCTGAGTATATAGTTCTGTTAAAACTTGATTATCTTTTTCTTCTGCAAATCTAACTCTTCTTAACGGACGCATAAAAAAATGTTAAATTCAATTTATATACTTAACTTATGATATGGATAATATAGTAAATTTTATATACGAAATAAATAATTTAAAAAGATTCGAACACTGTGGAACAAAATTTGCTGGAGTTAAAAACCCTGATTCAATTGCCGAGCATGTATTTAGAACTATGCAAATTGCCTATATCATTGCGATGCTAGAGAATGTATCCGAATCTGAACTTTTAAAAATTCTAGAAATCACACTTTTTCACGATAATGGTGAAGTAAGAGTAGGTGATTTTCATAAAATCGCTTCAAAATATATAGATTCAGATGCAGCCGAGAACGCGGCCTTTGCCGATCAAATACAATCCCTACCTCTAAATATGCAAGAGAGGCTAGGTTCAATCGTGTCAAAATATAACTCCAAAGAAGAATCCACTCCATATATAATTGCCAAAGATGCAGACCTACTTGAAACCATGTTCCAGGCTAAAGAATACTTAGAATTGGGATACAAAACTCAAAGATGGATTGATAATGCTGAAAAATATCTGCGTACCAAGTCAGCTATAAAAATATTTAAGCAAATGAAGAAGTCCAGTTTTACAGATTGGTGGACGGATTTAAACAAAGCATAGCTACAAATTTTTTTTAGTTGCCTACTCACCTATTTAGAATGCTAAACTGAAGTATATTTTAGTAAATTTTCGATATGATTGGATATTTAAAAGGAGAAATCATAGATACCGATGTTAATAAGCTCGTAGTATCTGTTGGAGGTGTTGGCTACCTAGTTAATGTTTCAGCTGTTTTACTATACGAACACAAACAAGGTGATACAATTGAACTTTTTATTCAGCCAGAAATTAGAGAAGATGCCTTTGAACTTTTTGGATTTAAAACTAAAGATGAGAAAGTTTTTTATAAGAAAATTAGATCGGTAAATGGTGTCGGTCCTAAAACTGCAATTAATATTATGAATATTCCAGTGGTTGAAATAATTGTAGCTATCGAAGAAGAAAATATAAAAAAATTATGCACTACCCCAGGACTAGGAAAGAAGACTGCCGAACGGCTTATATTAGAGCTAAAAGGTAATTTGCCAAAGCGGGATTCAGACGCAAAACCTACATCTAGATTTAGTCAAGAAATCATCCATGCACTTGAAAATTTTGGATATCGAGAAAAAGAAAT
>CALQZM010000039.1 GCA_943349385.1 Candidatus Peribacteria bacterium | reverse complement strand
AATTTATATGAAAGAAAAACGAGCTAGGATTTTAAAAACAGGTACTAGTAAAATAGAAGGGCCTATTCTGTACTGGATGCAAAGAGCCCAGCGAATAGAGGATAACTGGTCACTATTATACGCCAAAGAGTTTGCCGATAAACACAATCAGCCGGTAATAATTGTCTTTAATCTGTTTCCCAGTTTTCTAGAGGCTACGCTTCGGCAATTCGATTTTATGTTAAAAGGATTGGCCGAAACTGCCGAAAATGCAGCCAAGAAAAAGTTTCCTTTCTATATTTTTCAAGGACACCCAGAAGTTACTATCACAACCTTTATCGAGCAAAATAATATCGGAGCCTTATTCACCGATTTTAATCCTTTAAAATTAATTTCAGAGTCTAAACAAAAATTAATTAAAAAAATAAATATTCCAGTTTATGAAGTTGATTCCCAAAACATAGTCCCCACATGGATTGCCTCGCCTAAAAAAGAATTTGGTGCCTACACTTTACGTCCCAAAATAAAAAAACTTTTGCCAGAATATCTAGAAAATATTCCTACTATAAAATTGCAAACAATATCCACTCCTAAACTTAAGTTTAAAGACATTACTGTGCTTAATCCTAAAACAGCCATCGATCATGTCAAAACTGACACTACTGTCATGCCTGTTAAATGGCTAGTGCCAGGTGCAAAAGCCGCTCGTAAACAGTTGAGTGACTTTGTCGAAAATCATTTGCCAACTTATGCCAAGGATCGAAATGATCCAAATTTGAATGGAACCTCTCATATGTCCCCATATCTGCACTACGGGCAAATATCGGCCCAACGCATCGCTTACGAAATATCGAGCCTCTTAGGAGTGCCTCAGGAGTCTAAAGATGCCTACCTCGAAGAGTTGATAGTCCGCAGAGAGTTAGCTGACAACTTTTGCCACTACTGCCTTGATTACGACAATTTTAATGGATTCCATGAATGGGCTCAAAAAACTTTAAATGAACATCGGTTCGATCGGCGCGAATATCTTTATACGCAAGAACAGTTTGAGAAAGCAGCTACCCATGATCCACTATGGAACGCAGCCCAAAACCAGTTAACACTAGAAGGGAAAATGCATGGTTTTATGCGAATGTATTGGGCAAAAAAAATTCTTGAATGGACATCTTCACCCGACGAGGCGCAAGCAATTGCGATTTATTTGAACAACAAGTACGAGTTAGATGGGATTGATCCAAATGGGTACACAGGAATTGCTTGGTCAATTGGTGGCATACACGATCGAGCCTGGAACGAAAGACCTGTATTTGGCAAAATCCGATATATGAATTATAACGGATGTAAAAGGAAGTTCGAGGTTAAGGCTTATGAGTCAAAATATTTAGACCGCACCTTGTTTTAAAAAAAAGTTACTTAATCTTGCTTAAAAATAAAATTAAATTTGCCTACCATGTTTAGTGAAATCGCAATTCTCGAGGTAGGAATTCCTAAAGAAAATTCAAATAACCAAAACTGCACAAGAAAAATTTTGCAAAATAAAAACCCGCTTTTTACGGCGGGCTTTTCGTAGGGTGTAGTTTTAAAGAGTGCGCTAATTACTCAGCAGCAGCTTCTTCAGTAGCAGCTTCTTCAGTAGCTTCTTCAGTAGTAGCTTCTGTTTCAGTAGATTCTGCATCAAGTACAGCTTCTTCTGCCATCATAGTTGCGTCTGTTACTACTGTTTCATCAGTAGTGTCAGTTTTAGCACATCCTGCTAAAGCTAAAGTAGTTGTAAGAACTACAGCAGCCAGTAAAGCTAATAGCTTTTTCATAATATTTTTGGTTAAAAAATAATTAATATATTTGAGTTTTGTACCTAATGGTACGAACGTTTTGTAATGTAAGGCAATTACCCTTTAAAAATCAATAGGAAAATTATTATGCCCGCTCGACATATTCACCAGTTTCTGTGTTAATTCTAATTTGTTGGCCCACTGTAATAAACAAGGGAACTTGTACTGTAAAGCCAGTTTCGGTCTTCGCAGGCTTGGTTCCGCCTGAAGCAGTATCTCCTTTAACGCCTGGCTCAGTTTCAGTAATTGTCAAGGTTACTTTGGGTGGAAGTTTAATCCCAATAGGCGTTTCATTAAAAGTGAGAGTGTCAATATCCATGCCTTCTATCAAGAAATATTTTTGGTCATCAATAGTTTCTTCGTCAAAAGTAAACTGCTCATAAGTGTTTGAATCCAAAAAATGAAATCCTTCACCATCTTGATACAGAAATTGAGCTCTTGAATTGGCCACGTCGGCAGGCTCTAGTTTATCGTTCCCTTGGAAAGTAGGGTTGGTAATGGCTCCGGACAGTAGGTTTTTAATTTTAGTTCTTACTACTCCACCAGCGCGTGCTTGTTTTGAGTGCTGAGCCGCTAAAATTAAATTTGGCTGCCCATCAATAAGAATTGCCATTCCTGGTCTTAATTCTCCGATTGAATACATAAATAGTTTTTGTTAACAACAAATAAATATTAAGCATTCCCACAGAGAAACTCAAGGACTATAATAGAAGTGAACCCCAATTATTATGATTACAATTCAATTTGGCGACTTAAAAAGTCATTTACTAGCAGGCTTAATTGTTTTAATTCTGCTCATCTTTAACCGAAAACTTAGCCTTCAAAAATTTGATTTTTGGTATTTAGGATTTTTAGGCTGTTTTATTTTAGCCACAATTTTTTCAGAAACTCCCTATGGGTTTAAAGAGTTTGCAACCTTTTTTATAGGTTTTGCGGTTTACCTTTTAGCTAAAAACATAACTTCTAGGCAATCAAAGTCATTGGCGATCCCCTTTGTTATTTTAGTTGGACTTTTAAGCGCGGTTTCAGTTACTAAGTTTTTAATTTCACCAGTAGATCGTTTAGATGGATTTTTTATTGGCTATCCAAACGTAATGGCGACCTGGTTGCTATTAGTAATTCCAATTTTAGTTTATTTATATTTTCAATATTCTTTTCAGCAAGAAAGATTCCAAAAAGTTGCGACGACGTTTAGTTTAGTTTTTAGTGTGACTGCTTTTATTTTAACTTTTGCCCGCGGACCACTATTAGCAGGCTTTGTAATGATAGGTTTAGGTCTTGGAATTTATGCTGTGTTTAAAGCAAATATAAAGCAGTTTATGGCTAAATTATTTTTATTTAGTTTTTTTATTTTTGCTGCCACGGGTTTAACCTATTTAATTCAAGAAACCAAAACTTATAGTTTAGATGTATCGGATAGACTAATCTCAAGCGATATTTCAAGCGCAAAATCTGTAAATGAAAGATTAATTTTCTTTAAAAACAGCGCCTCAATTTTTATGTATTCTCAAAAAAACATATTACTCGGAATCGGTCCTGGTAGTTTTCAGTTTATACATCCTAAATGGCAAACCGAAAGTTTTAGCAATTCCGAACATCCTCATAACTTATTTTTAAAAATATTTTTAGAAGCAGGACTCTGTGCCGGCATATTTTTTTTAGCCTGGCTATTCAGTATTTTAATTTCAGTATTTAAAACTCTTTTAGAATCTCCTGTTAAAAATAAATTAAATCTTACTTTAGGTGTAGCCTTAATTGGATTCTTTGTAGCCAGTTTAGTCGATTATAATCTAGGATTTGTACCAATTTATATTTTAGTTTTTGGATATTTAGGATACCTAGTCCAAGACTCTTCTAGTCCTAAATTCATTATTAATTCTAAATTAAAAAATATTGTAGCCGGACTTTTGGTATTACTTTTTTTGTTACAAGGATTTTTCTTTTTTAAAGCAGAAACAGAATCCACAGCCGCCCCGTTTCTATATAAAGCAATCCCCTTCAAACAAGACCTAGATTTACTAAATAGAAATTTATCCGTATTGCAGTACCTCAGCCAAAGATACCCAAATCTTCATACGGTAAATTACCAATTAGCTAAGTCAGACTTATTAATAGCCCCAGGCAAAAAAACAGATTTACTAATTCAAGCTATTAATTTAAATCCTTATAACAATTTTGAATATTACATTGCCTTATTCAAAACCGCGCCATTAGAAATCAGTCAAAACTATTACAATCAAGCAGCAGGAATTCTAGCTAAGTATAATGGTTTATTAGCCATTAACGCTCATTTAACAGTTATTTCTGATACTCCATTTTTTGCCAACCAACTATATAAATTATTACCTAAATCCCCAGAGTTAAAAAAACAATATAAAGAATTTCAAACAATTCTATTTGCTGAAGGTGTAAAGTTTGATACAAGATATCAAACAGAATTATTTAATAAATTTAAATCTTGGAACTACAATTATTAATTGGAACCACTAATAAAGGTAAATACAACGAGATGGCCGCTGTCTTAGACCAACTGCCGATTACGCTTTTAAATCCACTTCAGCTTGGAATCACCGATGATGTCGAAGAGACCGGCACGACCTACCAAGAAAATGCACTTATTAAAGCAAAATTTTACGCTCTGAATTCAGGTGGAATTACTACCCTAGGCGAAGATTCAGGCATAGTCGTAGACTCACTTGCCAATGAATTAGGAGTCTACACCCGGCGCTTTGGCGCCGGCCCCAAAGCCACCGACTCAGAGTGGCTAGATTTTTTTATGGACCGTATGCAGGAGTTTAAATCCCCTGAACAAAGAACGGCTAAATTTATTTCGCACATGTGCTTGTTAATTAACAACGCACCTGTTCATTTTTATGGCGAAACCTTAGGGATAATCACAGATTCAGTTGAGGCACCTTTGTACGAGGGAGTTCCCTTAAGCTCAGTCTTTAAGCCCAAAGGATTCGATATAGTTTATAGCTCTATGACTGAAGATCAAAAAAATCAAATTTCTCACAGAGGCAAAGCGATTACTCAAGTTAAAAATTATCTAGCCGAATATTATGCCCTCTAATAAGTATAATCCGCAAATAAAATTAGACTTAGAAAAGCTACCTCAAAATTTATATTGGCAAATTCCGGTTGATGGAGCTGAATACTTAAAGCAAACAGTCCTAAGATTAAAGCCAAAAACGATACTCGAAATCGGAACCTCCTCGGGATACTCATCCCTCTGGTTAGCCGAAGGTTTACTTGAATCAGGCTTAACTGACTCCCAAATTATCACAATCGAATCAAATGCTGGTCGATTCGAATTTGCATCCGAAAATTTTAAAAAAGCAAACCTTGGCAATTTAATTCAACAGCTTAAAGGCCACGCCCCAGAAGCAATCCCGTCAGATCTAAAGTTTGAACTTGCCTTTTTCGACGGCACAAAATCACAAACAGGCGGATTTTTTGATGCAGTATGGCCGAATCTTGCTCTTGGTGGCGAAATATTGGTAGATAACGTAATCTCTCATACCGAAAAAATGCAACCATTTTTTGATCACCTCGCTAAACAAAATATCCCCTACCAAATTTTAGAAATAGGGGCTGGGATTTGTCGGGTGAAAAAATAATTATGTATGCTCCTTTTCGTGCTAAAAACATAGCACTGAAACTTAAACTAGAACTAAAATATTTGTAAATTTTTACTCACTAGGAATCTGCACGTTCTTTATAAATGAATTACAAACTGCATCTTCGGCTGCACCGGTTACATTAGGGTAAGGTCCTAAGAATACACGAGCTTTCACCGGTTTAGACTCGGTAGCCTTTTTAAAGGCCACTAAAGTATCACCCTTTAAAGTGAATTCCGTATTGCTTATTACCCCTTCTGTATTACATCCTAATGTCATAAAATAATATTCAGAATCTTTGCCGAATTGCGACGAAGCACCATCTTTTAATACATCATCTACAAATTCTTCGATTTGTGGATCCGATGGATTGCTAAAATTTAAATAAGCTACTTTCGGAGTGAATGTACCTACTGTAACATCTTCTTCAATTAAAAACGCATTTACATCAACGTATCCAGAGATTTCGTTATCGCCCAATTTTAAAGTTTCACCATCTTCACCACCAAATTTTAAAAACGGATTATCTAAGATTTCTTTTTGAGATTCATCTAACTCTTTTAAATCGGTAGCAAATTTTTCTAATTGTGTTTTTAAAACACCCTCTTTAACCATATAGGTTTGAACTCCGAACGCACCTACCCCTATTAAAGCTACTAATAAAAAAGTGTTGATTACTGTTAAAACTTTTGACCACATAAAATATAAATTAATGACAGGAGTTAGTATACAAAATTTTTTAGTAATTTTTAACCTAATTATGCTATGTTTCAAAAAAGTAAATATACAAAATGCCAAGTTGGAATCAAATTCAAGATGGACTTACCATTTTTATGGGAATATTTATCCAAGCATTGCCGTACATTTTGCTGGGCGTATTACTGTCTAGTATAATCAGTATTTAATCATAGAAGAGTATCCAAATATACTTTACGCCAACTATGGGCCAGCAACTAGAGAGTTTATCGAAAGTTTTAATAATAGCTTAGAACCAGCAAGCCTAGTACTTGTCAATTTATCTACGCACGAGGTTAAAAAGCTAGATATACTTGGCAGAAAGCCGATTTGGCGATACTAATTGCGGCGGTGAGTAAAATATAGTTCTTGACTAGTTGCCAAAACGAGATATTTAAGGTTAAATTCGATAAGTTAATCTTTATAAAAATGAATAAAACAACATCCACTCCAGAACTAGCTGAAACACCCCAGATTACAAGTCTAGAACCTAGCACTTCTAATCTGGGTACCCAACTTTCTAGAGTTGCAATTTTAGCGGCAGCACTGTCCGTGATTACTCCTTCAAACGATGCAGTTGCCCAAGATCAAGGTATCGAACAAGAACAACTATCTAGGCACGATTTTCAATTAGGGTTTAACGGCTACTTTAATGCTTATTGCCTTGAAAATAACGACGAAGCAGGAAGTGCCTGTTTTGAAATTGATCCAGAGCTTAGATACACAAGAGTCCTTACTCGTAATGAAAGATCTGACGGTAGAGTTGACGGTGATGAAGATAATATCCTAGATTTAAATTTATCTTTACAAGCCCCAATTGCTTATAGCGATTTAAAAGCCGGATTGGTTTTTGGCGTAAACAGTAACTTAGGTAATGGAACAAATTTTTCAACCGGACTAGATTTAGATTTTAGAAAAGACGATTATGAGATTTTACTTAGATACATTCCTCAAAATTTATTTCGAGGAGACTTAGAACCTTTCGAACTTACTGGCCAGGCCAACTTTGTAATAGTACCTAATAGGCTTGATTTTGTTTTAGGCGGAGGTCTTAGTTTAGAACAGCAGGCCATTTATATTGAATCCCAAGACTATACAGTATCCGATGACTTATTAGCGGCCTTGAATTTTAGTTCAGAGTTTCAAATCAGCTCAAACGAAAGGGTTTGCGCTGGACTAGAGTTTTCAATAGGACTAACTCAGCCTAGAACTTTTGGATTTGGATTAATCATTTCGAATTGTTCACACTTATTCGATGAATTTTCGAGCCATGAAATTATTACTCCTAGCGCTCCAGTTGTAATCGAAGTTCAGCCTGAAGCCGATGCAACAGAAGGATCCAGCCAAGTAACTACTTATGAAGGCTCCGGTGAAGTAACGCCAGTAGAAGGCTCAGGCAATACGGTTGAACCTCAACCTGAAATTAGAGCTGAGCATTGTCGAACATCCGAAACAACTGTTCCAGTAGAAGGTTCAGGATCTACCGAAACAACTGTTCCAGTAGAAGGTTCAGGATCTACCGAAACAACTGTTCCAGTAGAAGGTTCAGGATCTACCGTAACACCACCTT
>CALQZM010000038.1 GCA_943349385.1 Candidatus Peribacteria bacterium | reverse complement strand
CGTAAATGGCGGCTGTGAATCTCTAAAACTTATTTGCGGAACTTGCACTAAAAAATTGCAAGAAACTTGCTGTCTGAGGTCGCACAGTATTTTTTTTAAAGACCAGCAAATAGAAGTTCATTATTTTTGGGAATACGATCTTGTGCTAAAGAAACTTTTTAAAGCAGCTAAATATAAGTTTCAAAAAAGTTTACTTATCAGTTTGGCACAAATTGCTAGTAAAAAACTTGTATATGATTTTGGCAAAGCTACTGTTACCTATATTCCAACTACCTATTTGCGCTACTGTTTTAGAGGATTTAATCCTAGTAAAGTAATTGCTAAGACTCTGTTTAGGGGTGATCTACATAAAATATTAAGCCGGACTTCTTTTACGAGATCACAGTCTCAAAAGAATAAAAAAGACCGTTTTAATTCGGTGCAAAACTTGTTTAAGATAAAAAATCCAACTTTTAAAATAGCTGAGGAATTAATTTTAGTTGACGACATATGTACAACGGGCAGCACTTTGTGCCAAGCGCAAAAAACAATTCTGCAAAATGATCCTGAAGTTAAAATAAAAATAGTAGTATTGGCCTATACTCCTAAAGCCATGTTTTAAGCAGGTTCAAATCCGTTAAATGAGAATCATTAATTAAAGGAGTTTCGAGAATTAACGGAATGTTATTTTGGCTGGCTGTTTTTACAAATTCTAAGATCCCCTGTTTTCCAATTTCGCCAACTCCTAAGTTAGCATGTCTGTCTTTGCGGCAGCTTAGTGGAAACTTAGAATCGTTTAAATGAAAGCAAACTACAGATTCAATTCCGATTGTATTTTTAATTTGGTTAAAGAAACTATCCACTCCGGATTTATCGCGTAAATCGTAGCCGGCGGCAAAGGCATGACAAGTGTCTAAGCAAACTTTAAGCTGGGCGCCGGCATCGACTTTTTGCATGACTGAGGCGATTTGTTCTAGGCTTGTGCCCATTTCGGATCCTTGGCCGGCGCAGTTTTCAAGTAATAACGGTACGTTTAATTTTTCGGTTCTGGCCAGTAATCTTTTTAAGTTTTCTACTAAATGTTGTTCGGCTTTGTCGTAATCTAGTTTTAAGAATTTACCGACATGGTAAACAAGTCCACCGCCACCTAATTTAGATAATCTAGTTAAGTCGTCGTAAAGCGAATTGGACTGCCAGTCATCTAGTGGATCAATTGGTTTAGCTAAATTTAGTAAGTAAGAGGAGTGTCCGACTACGAAATCTATTTTGTAATCGACTAAGTTTTGTTTAAATTTTTCAACTTCGGAATCTTGCAATGGTTTTGGAACTCCCCCTCTGGGACTTTTTAGAAAAATTTGCATGGCGTTGGCGTCTAGTTCGGTTCGAGTTTGAGCAAGGGCTGCTGCGTATCCATTTGTTATCGACATGTGAGCTCCAATAATCATATAATGAGTTTAACTTATATATTTAATATTAAACTAAGTTAAGAAATGACCAAAGTTAAAATTGCAATTGTATCGGATTTCTACCAGGAACAGATCTTGGAATTTGTAGATTTTTTTAAAGCTAAAGCCTCTGAATTTGAATTTATTTATACTGGTAAAAATGAAAATTTTAGTTTTTGGAACTACTTTAAAACTATTTATTTTGTAGAAGGATTAGATTTATCGAAATATGATTTAGTGGTTAGTTTATCTAGTGGAATTGCTCATGGAATAGTTACTAATTTAGATACTAAACATATTAATTTTGGGTTGGATTCGGATTTTGAATTGTTTGAATCTAATAGTGTATTTTTAAAAATTGGACTTAGGAACTGGCATTCAGTTAGTTTAACTCGTCCTGATAAGAATTTTTGTTTAGCTGAATTTGAAAAGATTATTTTTGACAAGCGCAATCGAGCTGCTGATTTTAAATTGGCTAAAATTGTAAAAAAGCATAGTTTAGAAAAGCCGTTTGAAACTGATAAATTTCATTTAATAACTAATGATTTAACTGACTTCAGCCACGAAATTGTTCAGATATTTAATAAAACTGGCAAGAAACTTTGCATTGTTACAACTGAAAAAGTAAAAAATAAATTAATCTCTAATCTAAATCCAGAGATAGAAATCCAATTAATAAACTCCTATAAAATTGAGGCTTCAAGAGGCGTGATTTTAGACAAAAACTTTAGGTCCGGATTTCAACTAATTAATTTGGTTCAAGGTAACTTTTGGATTTTCAGTAATCAGAATCGGATTGCAACTGATTTCTTTAAAAATGTTAATATATGTGAATCAGGTGAAAGTGTTGAAGGTCAGTTATCTAAATTTATTTCAAAATCAAAACTGGAATTAGCAAAGGACAATTTTAAATACCAACTCAATTTGGATAGTTTTAGCTTTTAATTCTAGGTATAAAAAATTATAATGGCAGTCCATTGGCCTAACCTCACGAAATGTCATTATACCAAAAATATCGTCCGCAAGAATTCGATAGTTTAGCAGGACAAGAGCACATAAAACGTACTCTACAACAAGCTTTAAAAAAAGACTTGGTTTCACATGCCTATTTATTTTGTGGACCACGAGGAACCGGCAAAACGACTACTGCTAGGCTTATCGCCAAAGCAGTGAATTGCCCTGACTTCAATATTGAAACAGCCGAGCCATGTAATAAGTGTAAAATTTGTGAAGCTATTACCAATTCATCTTTAATTGATGTAATTGAAATTGATGCCGCAAGTAATCGTGGGATTGATGAAATCCGAGAATTAAAAGAAACCATAAGATTTGCTCCAACTTTGGCTAAAAACAAAGTCTATATTATCGATGAAGTGCACATGCTAACCAACGAAGCCTTTAATGCGCTTTTAAAAACGATCGAAGAGCCGCCAACCAATGTATATTTTATTTTAGCGACTACAGAGTTACATAAAGTTCCAGAAACAATTATTTCACGGTGTCAAAGATTTGATTTTAAGAGGATTAATCATCAAGATTTAGTAGATCGTCTAGAATTTATTTGTAAAAAGGAGGCAATTGAGTTTGAGCGCGAAGCGCTCGAAATGATTAGTTTGTTTGCTGATGGCGGTTTGCGTGATGCTATTAGCGTTATGGATCAAATTGCGGTGTGCGGAAAAATTTCGACTGATCAAGTTAAACTAAGTTTAGGAAGTACCGGAGTTGATACTTTGCAGTTATTCTTAAAAAATCTTTTACAAAAAAATGAAATTGGCGCTTTTGAAATAATCCAAAGTTTGCACTCTCAAGGATCCGACATAAAACAGTTTCAAATTGAAATTCTTAAAATTACCCGAGAAAAACTGCATCATGCGATCCAAAACAATGATCTACAAACTAAAGAGAGCCTGCTGAATTTAATTGAGCTTTGGCAAGAAATTAATAACTCATTTAAACATTCAATTATTCAAGAATTACCACTCGAAATATTAGTAGTTAAATTCTGTAATGAATTTAAGACTGCGGCAATTAAAATGGAATCCCCGGTTCTGGCAAGAGTCAAGCCGACTGCTCCTGTTTTAAAAACAAATCCCGCTCAGACTGCAACTCGAGTTGTTAAACCTGTAGAACCTGTTGTCCAGCCCATTGTAGAACCTATTGTCCAGCCTACAGCCAAAAATGTAATGGAAAACACGGCCGAGATTAGCGTTGATGTGCCACAGAATGTTTCGCCAGAAAATACCAAAGCAGAAGTTCCCTTAAATTTTGATATAATCAAAAACTGGAAACTCATCATCGATAAAGTGACTATTCCTACCGTAAGAATCGCCTTAAAGAATGCTAAGTTTAGTATGAGTTCCGAAGCTAATTGCATTGAACTAAACGTGATTAGTAATTTTGAATTTGATAATTTAAAAAAATCCGAAAACATAAAAGTAATTGAAGATGCCGTTCTCGAGGTAAGCGGTGTGAAATACAAAATTAATCTCAAAAAAGAAATTGTGCAGTACCGACAAACAGAGAATTTAGTAAAGAAAGATATCGATGCTCGACACAGCCCAGCAGATGCGTTTGATCCAGGCCCAATGGATGGACCAAACGATGTAATTGCGGGTTTCAAAAACAATAGCGCCGATTTCGCGATAGATATGTTCGAAGGTGAACTAATTGAGTAAATTAGTTTTCCACCATCTTATTAAATGTTTCTTCGTCAATTACTTTCAGCTCAAGCTCCTCGGCTTTTTTTAATTTGCTGCCGGCTTTTTCGCCGGCTACTAAATAGTCGATATTTTTAGACATTGTCGTGGCGGCTTTGCCGCCAAGACTCTCAACTTTTTGTTTGGCCGTGTTTCGGTCTTGGGTTTCGAGTGAACCTGTAAATAAAAAAGTTAAACCTGCTAATTTGCCACCAGCTGCCTTGACTGGGATTGTTAAATTCAAATCAGCTTTGTCAAATTTTTCAAGAAATTGTTTACATTTTTCAGTCTGGAACCAATCTAGAATTTCAAGGGCTGTTTTTTCGCCTAAGCCATCGATGGTTGCGAATTCTTCTACCGAAACCGCAGTCATAACTTCATAAATTTTGGCTGGCTTTATTGTCTGTAATGATCCTACTTTTTCACGCAGAAAGTCAGTAACTAAATGGGCGGTTTGCTCGCCTAAAAATCTAATTCCCAGCGAATAAATAAACTTGTTTACTGGATTATTTTTTGACTCTTGAATTGATTTAATTGCATTATCAGCTCGTTTTTCTTTAAAAAGTGGTAGCGACAAAAAATCTTCTTTGCTTAAAAAATACAGATCGGCTGCATCTATAATTAAACCTGAATCAATTAACATTTTTATAGCTGACTCACCTACTCCATCGATATTCATGCCTGTTCGGCTAACAAAATGGATTATATTTTCAACTTCTTTGGCGTAACAATTTAGATTTGTACATCTTCGAATTGCCTCACCTTTTAGTCGAACAGTGTCAGAATCACAGATGGGGCATTTTACTGGCATTATAAATTTAAGTTCTTTACCACTTCGTAAATTTGGCAGTGACTCAATAACTTCTGGAATAATTTCACCTGCTTTTTGAATCAGAACAGTATCCCCAATTCGAATATCTTTTCGATCGATTTCATCTTCGTTATGGAGCGTTGCACGAGATACAGTTGTTCCTGATACTTTAACAGGTTCTAGTTCCGCTACCGGAGTCAAGGCGCCTGTTCTGCCAACTTGTACTGTAATGTCCAAAACTTTCGTTACAACTTGTTCCGCTGGGAACTTATAAGCTACTGCAAAACGTGGTGTCTTGGCAGTGAATCCCATTTTTGCTTGTTGCTTAAAATCGTTCACTTTTACTACAACTCCGTCAATTTCAAAATCGAAAGTGTCTTTTACTGAATAAAGATTCTCTAAGTATTTATTCAGTTTTGGGATTGAATCTAAAAATTTGTATTCCGGATTTGCCGGTAGCCCTAATTTAACAATTACATTTAATGTTTCTTGTTGGGTTTTTGGAGGACTAGCCAAATTGGATTTTCCAATACTATATAAATACACACTTAAATTACGTTTGGTAGCCATTTCGGGATCTATTTGTCTGACTGTTCCTGCGGCTAGGTTTCTAGGATTAGCATATTCGACCTGCTCATTTTCTAGAATTTTTTCGAAATTTTCTTTTGTTATAAAAACTTCGCCTGATACTTCTAAATCTACTTTTTGAGATAACTCTTTTGGTAAGGTTTTAATTGTACTTACGCTATGGGTAACATCTTCGCCGACTTTTCCGTTACCACGAGTTATGGCCCTTACTAAAAGTCCCTTTTGATACCATAAGGTAATATTTAAGCCGTCAATTTTAGGTTCGGCAATAAATTCTAAGTTTTCATCTGGATTTAAAAATTTTTGAATCCGGACTTCCCAATCCTGCAATTCGTCTAGCGAAAAAATGTCGTCTAAACTTTTTTTAGGGGTTAAATGTTCAACTTTGGCAAATTTCTCAGACAATTCTGAGCCGATTTTAAAGTTTGGAGAGTTAGGTAAAACAAATTGTGGATACTCTGTTTCGAGCTGTTTCAGCTCTTTTTTAAGCTGATCTCTAACTTTTTCAGGGAAGATCTCTTGATCTAAGCTAAAATAGTGGTAATTCCAATTATTAATTTCGTTTACTAGATGCTGAATTCTAGCTTTTGGATCTAAAAATAGTTGTTCTTGCATGGATTTGTGTTTTTTTCGTTTATTTGTTATAATATATTGATATTTTAAGAAATTCGCAAATGGTAACCAATGATGAATCACAACCGGTAGACCAAGTTTTACAAACTAAAATGAATCAACCGCCCACCGACCCTGATGGATTTGCACCTGAAACAGAGGAATTTATTCGAGATGTAATGAGTAAAGTTTTCAGTGGCGAAATAAATGTGTACCAAGCTGAAACCCTACTAAACAAAGAATCTTACCAAGCTGCAAGCGATGAACAACAAGGTAAAGCTGATTTGGTATCGATAAGTTTTTGTACAAAATTACGAGAAATAAAATCTTTAATGGATATGTCAGGTGGCGAGCAAATGTTTGTGAATCCTACCTACCAATTAAATTTATTAGTTCAAGAGCTGAAATATCGTAAAGAAGAATTTGAAAAATCATACGGTAATCTATTAAAAATTTAATCATGTCAGTACCAAGAGAAGTTTTACCCCGATCTAGTACACCTGCAGAAAGTTCTAAACCTGCTAATCAGACACTAAATTTATTAGATCAAATGTCTGTGGATATTGATCAAACTTTGGCTAGCCTTGAATCTTCTGTTGAAATTGCAAAAAATAGATTAAAATTTGATGTAGCTACAATGCTTGAACAAATACCTGGTATGTCGCTGGTATTTGGTGAATTTATTGCTAGTTTAAAAGCTAGTGGTCAAGATATTGCAGCTATGACACCAGCTGCAGTTGCAACTGGTTTAACTGAATATGCTAATGCTAGCGGTGTTGAGTTAACGTCAAATCAGCGTGAAATTTTTGGCTGGACCCAAGAGTCGATACAATTTTGGAATCAAAATTTACCAGAAGGTGTTCCGGCTATGCCGCCCAAAGTTACCGGAATTATGTTTGGTTTAATGGAAAAAGAAAGTGGATTTGAATACGCTGCTGCAAACGGCAGTAGTTCAGCTAGAGGTCTTGGACAGTTCTTAACTAGTTCATGGCGTTCTTATATAGTCGATTTTGGCCCTTTACTTCAACAAAGTGCATTTACTGCCGAAGAAATTAATAATCCAAATGCCAGAACTGAAAATCCAAGACTTATGGTTTATATGATAAACAGATTTATACTTAGAAGTTATTCAAGATTGAGTGCTAAAGGATTTTTACCGCAAGGTTGGGACACTGAAAACATAGAATTCATGCTATATATTTGCCACCATCATGGAGCTGGTGATGGAATTAAACATTTAAAATATTTGCAGACTAATGATCCTCAAGAGCAACTAGCAATTCGTGAATCAATGGTTAATCCACAATTTTTGGATGGATGGGATTACGGCGAAAGAACAGCCCAATCAATGCGAGAATGGCAAGCACGATTCCAACAAGGTGGAACAACTACAAGAACTGGTCAAAGTTAAGAAGCTATCGTATAATAAAATTAGTTAAATAATTAGAAATAAAAATGACTCAACAAGATCCAACTACAACAAGTCAATCTACTCAAGCTACTACAACTCCAGCTGTTGTAAATCCAGCGACTCCTCCTGTGGCTACAGGTGCAGTTGACCCTGTTAAAACTTCTACCGTGGCGGTTGCTGACACTGCTATTACCCAATCATCCGAAACTGCTGGAGCCCCTAAAACTGGAACTCCTGCCGCTTCAAATCCCCAACATGCTGCTACAATTTTAGAAGCGACCAAGAAGTTTGATATTCCAAAATCGATTCAACAAAAATATGAGGAACTAATAGTAATGGTCCTTCAAACAAAATCGATGGACGATAAAGAAAGACAATATTGGTTCCATATTTTACCGGTCATGAACCAAGCTCAAATCGATAAACTTCAAACTATTTTGGTTAATGAAAAAGTTAAATTAGCAGCAATTGATGCCAAATACGGTAAAAAAGT
>CALQZM010000037.1 GCA_943349385.1 Candidatus Peribacteria bacterium | reverse complement strand
AAGCATTCGTAGAAGGTCGAATTTTAGAGTTAGAAGACAAAGTTAAAAATGCTAAAATTATTGCAGACGACAAGAAAAAAGGTAAAGCATCAACAACGGTACAATTTGGTTCTACTGTAACTGTTCAAAATCTTACTGATAAAACTGCTAAACCAGAAGTTTACTCAGTGGTGGGTTCTACTGAGGCTAATCCATTTGAATCTAAAATTTCAAATGAATCTCCACTCGGAATGGCTATCCTTGAAAAATCAGCTGGAGACGAAGTAGAAGTTATTGCACCAAGAGGAAAAATTTCTTACAAAATAGTGAAAATCGCCTAATTGGATTGTAGACAATAAATTATTAAAGGGGTAACTTAATTAGTTTATCCCTTTTTTTAATTATTTACTTTTTTAAATTTAACAAGTCTAGGTGTTACAAGTAGTGCCAAAACGATGGAATTCAAGATGTGTAAGAATTCCATAGATAATACGTAAATGTTGGCATATCTGCTAAATAGTAAGAATAGTCCTGCACTGCTAAAAAAGAATAGGCAGTCAGTCAAATACCGAAGTGTTTTTTTAAGTTCTTTTAAATTTTTTTTCGTTTTTTTTCGGTATACGATTAGCCCTATGCTGAGAATGAAGGCTCCAATGTAGATTCCCAGGAATAGTGGGTAAAATTTAAAAGTAGTTGGATTTACTGTTTGAAATAGGCTGTTAAACATAGTTTGAAATTTAAGATTTTCGTATTTTGATAGTATTTAGTAGTTTGCCGTAATAATAGTCAAATTTGCGGAGAAACGGAACATTATTCTTCTTTTGAAATTGGTAAAGTTTGTTTAAGCTGTATAGGAATAAGAAAAAGAAGCAAAATTCTACTAGTCTAAATTTCCAAATCATGGTGACGTCATCTCCTCTAAAGAATCCTTCAATTACTTTTAGAAGTGAAAAACTGCTAACTCCAAGTAAGAATAGGAGCCCATCAAATTGGTTCCAGTATTTTCGGTGTAAATAATACAGTACTGCAGCTAATATTCCGCAATATAACATTGCGTATATCTGAGTAGGATGTATTGCTGAAATATATTTAACTATTGGGTTATTAAAGGTAACACCCCAAAACATTTTGGTTGCATTACCATAGTTTGTACCATCTAAAAATGCACCGAAATTGCCTATTGTTAAGGCTACCAACATTGATATCATGAAAATATCGCCCCATTTTTGTAAGTTTTCTTGCTTTTGGTATGCTTTTTTAATAAATACGTAAATTGCTCCAATTACAGCTCCCCAAAATGAAATTTGTTTATCTTGCCAGAATGCAAGCATTTGATAAATTTTTGCTAGTCCAAAGTCGTAAAAATAATATTGGGCATCGTTTATAATTGCAAAAATTCTTCCAACAATTAGTCCGTAAATTAGAACAGGTGTAACAATATCGCTAATAAATTGGAGTCTAAGTCTAGATTTTTGAGCCAATTTAATAAAAACATAGGTACCTACAAGCATTCCTATAGTTATAAATATCCACATAGTATATATAGTCAGGAATTTTGATTCGAATAGGGATGGGTTCATTAAAGGTTTATTAGGATCATTATATAAAGCAGGAAAAATACTGGATAGATAAAGTTGTTATTTTGAAACTTCTTTGTTTTGAGTAAGATATTAATTTTTACAGCTGAATGAGTAAGTATCGTGCCTATTATAATGTATATTAAAAAATTGGTATTATAAATAAAAAATAGTTTATTTAGTTCAAATTTAGCAATTTTTTCAGTAATAAAGATGCAAATAAAGTATAAAGATAAAAATGCTGCCAATAACCAGGTGGATAGGTTTAGTATTTCTTGTTCTGTCTTGCTAGCTTGAAAAGATTTTTCACTGAAAATATTTATGGATTTAGTTTGTGGATTAGTTGTGAATTTTTGTACAAGGCCCTTGAAAAAGTGGGTTATTGCTTCTTGTCTAATTTTATTAGATTTGGTTTTGAAAACAATTTCTATGTAGCCTGTTAATTTGTTGAACTTCTTTTTTAGATTAATATTCATTTTAAGTCCAAATTTGGCTAAGGTGGAACTGAGAGTTTGGAGTAATTCATTATGTTGGGTTGAGTGAGAGTTTAAGATTTTGTTTAGCCTCAATATATCTAATTGTAGATCAAGTTGTTCTTCGTAGTTTTCGGAATTATTTAGAAACATTTCTGATGTTTGAATGTGATTTAAAACTTTTAAGGCTGCCTGAATTATGTTTTCGGTATTTTCACTGTATTTTATTTTATTTAAATGAATTTCGTATTTGTTTAAAAAATCAATTGCTTCAGGTTTTAACTGAGAAGAGAATTTTACATTTATTTTTTTAATAGTTGCTATGATTTCTTCGATGATTTTTTGGAATTCTTCTTTTTGTTTTGTTTCATGGAATTCTGTGCTGGAGGTATCAGTATCTTTGTTTTTTTGCAAAGATGTTAATTGTGCTTTGAAACTTGTGATTTTTTCTTTGCTGGCTTCAAATTCAGTTTGAGTGGCATTAGTGCTAGCTAGTTTTTGTACTTCTAGATTGTATTCCTTACTTAGTTTATCGAAAGCGTTTAATAAATTAGTGCTGGCAATTGTCCCAATTACTTTTTTATTGTCTTTGTCTAATGCTTCGAATTTGTATTTTAAGTAATCTTTTTGATTATTATCTTCATTCATTACTTGATCAAGACTAACTACCGTCAATTTTAATTGATATAGTTTATTTCTTGCGTTTTCTGTGGTATCGGCCTCGATAATTCCGTTTAAAGATTTTCCTTGTGGACTAATGGCCGTATATTGGAATTTGGTCATAATTAATTTTCAATGCTAGCCTGAATAAAACCAAAAAATATTGGATGTGGTTTTGCAGGTCTAGACAAGAATTCTGGATGGAATTGGCAACCAATCATAAATGGATGGTCTTTTTGTTCTACGATTTCGACTAAATTAGCTTTTTCGAAGATTCCACTTACGATTAGTCCATTTTTTTCTAATTTCGTACGGTAAACATTATTGAATTCATATCTATGTCGATGTCTTTCTTGAATTATTTTTTTACCATAAAGCCTATATGTTTTGGTTCCTGGTACAAGTTTGCAGGTATAGGATCCTAGTCTTAAGGTTCCGCCTTTTTCTTTATCTTTATGTTGTCCGGGCAAGAAATGTATGGCGTATTTTTTTGGATTTAATTTGCCTTCTTCATCAAATTCTTCAGATGTAATTTCTGGATCGTTATATATGTGTCGTGCAAATTCTATAGTCATAAGTTGCATTCCTAGGCAAATTCCGAAATACGGGACTTTGTTTTCACGCGCATATTTTGCCGCTTTGATTTTTCCTTCTATTCCACGTTTCCCAAATCCGCCTGGAACTAAGATTCCTTTTGCTGATTTAAGTAATTTAAGATGTTTAGGATCGTCATTCTCAAGTTTTTCTGAATCTACCCAGAGTAGTTCAAGTTCTCGATTTGAGTGGTAACAGGCAATTTTAAGAGATTCAATTACACTTAAATAGGCATCTTCTAAATTTGTGTATTTACCAACGATAGCGACTTTAAGAGGGTCTCTTTCTTCGATCAACTTTTTATTTAATGATTCCCAGTCTGAAAGATCCATTTCAAATTTTTTCAATTTAAGTTTTTCGGCAATTCTTTCTGCTAGTCCATATTTTTGAAAATTCAATGGTACTTTATAAATACTGTCTAAGGTAGGTGCAGGAATTACATCTTTTTCTTCTACATCGCAAAATAAGGCAATTTTTTTAGTAATTTCTTTAGTGATTGGTTTGTCGGCCCTTAGTACGATAAAGTCCGGTTGAATCCCAATACTTCTAAGTTCTCGAACTGATGCTTGAGTTGGTTTGGTTTTTAATTCTCCAGATGCCGCTAAATAGGGTAAAAGAGTAAGATGTACAAACATAGTATTGTGTCTGCCTAATTCGTGTCTTAATTGTCTAATGGCTTCTAAGTATGGTAATCCTTCAATGTCACCGACAGTTCCACCAATTTCTACTAAAAGAATATCGGCTTTGTTTTCTTTGGCAGCATTTTTAATTTTATCTTTAATGGCATTAGTAATGTGAGGTACTATTTGAATAGTGCCACCTAAAAAGTCACCTCGACGTTCTTTTTCTAAAACTTCTAAATACACTCGTCCTGTAGTTACCGTAGAGAGTTTACTTACTGGAATGTCTATAAATCTTTCGTAATGTCCGAGATCTAAATCAGTTTCGGCGCCATCGTCGGTAACAAAAACTTCACCGTGTTGAAATGGTGACATTGTACCTGGATCGACATTTAGATATGGATCTAATTTTTGAGTAAAAATTTTGAGTCCGGCACTTTTTAAAAGAGCGCCGATAGAAGCTGTTGCGATTCCTTTTCCAAGAGAAGAGCATACACCACCAGTTACGAAGATATATTTAGTTGCCATTATTATTTTTTAAAAATTTAAAATTTAAGACCGGTAGCTGCTTTTACTTTATGCATAACCAACTTTGCTTGTTCTTGTGCTTTGACTGATCCGTTTTTTAATACCTCTCTAACATAGTCCAAATCTGATTTTAGGGCAACTCTTTTTTCTCGGGATTCACCGAAATATTGGTAGAATTTTTCTAGTAAAGTTTTTTTGGCATCACCGTATCCAAATCCGCCTGCTAAATATTTGTCACGTAAATTTTCGGTTTCAGTTGCTGTTGCAAAAAGTTGGTAAAGTTGAAAAACATTGCAACTTTTTGGATCTTTTTTATCTTCGACTCCTTTTGAGTCTGTTACGATTCCCATGATCGATTTTTTTACTTTTGCTTCATCGGCGAATATTTCAATTGTATTGTTATAACTTTTACTCATTTTTTGTCCGTCAGTCCCTGGTATTATAGCTACTTCTTCTTTAATCATTGGCTCTGGTAATTTGAAAACTTCTAACTTATAGGTATCGTTAAATTTTTGGGCTAGATCACGAGCGATTTCAATGTGTTGTTTTTGGTCTTGGCCTACTGGGACTAGATCTGGTTCGTATAATAAAATATCCGCTGCCATTAATAGGGGATAAGTATATAATCCGACTGTTGGATCTTTTTTCTTTTTTGTTACTGCATCTTTCCAGGCGTGGGCACGATCTAATAATCCTGGACTGCAAATTGTTGCAAAAATCCAAGCAAGTTCGGTATGTTCTGGGATTTCTGATTGTACGAATAATGTGGCTTTATTTGGGTCTAATCCTAATGCTAAATAATCTAAGGTTAAATCAACTGAGTATTGTTCTAATAGTTCTTTATCTCGGGTAGTGGTAAGTGCGTGTAAATTAGCTAAAAAATAAAAGCATTCGTGTTTTGATTGTAGTTCGATATGTTGCCTTATTGCTCCAAAATAATTCCCAATGTGGATTTTGCCTGATGGTTGAATTCCTGAAAGTATTCGTGACATAGTATTGGATTAATTTTTATAATTCTACTGTGTATTTTATATGTAGGCAAGATTGTTCAGAAAATCAAGAAATTAAAATTAAATTACATACATTAAATTAAATTAAATTAAATAACGTGGTTGACTAATCCTGTATATGTTGTTATATTGTTATTGTCGTATAAGTATTTGAATATGATAGCTTCAAAGTGCCTTTTATATTATAGTAGAATAAAAGAGCAGGAACCAAGTGCTGTACCTGTTAGGGGGATTTATTCTGATAGTATTGATTCAGCAGTTAGTATTTATATTAGAAATATGAGATCTGGATTTTTTAAGTCATTAGGTTTTTGTACTCATATTATGGCAGAGGTAAATGGTATTTATGTTGATGATTCAAATCTAAGAATTCCACCTTATTCTGTATTCTTTACCGAAGATGTAATAAAAGACAGATTAAGAATTCTAAGTAGAGTGCAAGATGTAATTAAAGATAGTGATTCGAATTAAAACTTGATTGCTGCTTTTAGCAATCCAATTATTTTTTTTTATTTCGTCGATACAGGTAGAATTAATTTATATAGTATTGATTAACTTTTTTATATGGACGGAGGCATTTTAAGAGGTAATTCTGATTTAGATATGTCAGCTGTAGATCAAAATGGTGATCCGTTGCCGGGTACGGCAGATACGAGTTTTTATGGTACTTATATTTCTCCTACTATTCCTGATTTTTTAGAAAATATGGTTGGAATTGAAACAGGTGCCGAAGTTATTAGTGAAGCAAGTCGTGACGAACGAGCTGGTATTATGGGTGAAGTTTTTGAATCTACCTTTAAAAGAATATTCCCAGATGGTTCTGAAGCCTATGATGTTCTAAGTCAATTATTTACAAGTCCACGTGAGTCTTGGCGCTTAGAAAATGAATTCGAGACAGTTACGGCTGTATTAGGTTTAATGCCTAGATTTGTGCAATCATTTGTTTTGAATAATACAATTGAACCGCTTTTAAGACTTGTTGGTTTAGATCAATTAGCTGATTTAGCTATTAGGAATCCAGACGATTTTATTAATCGTTTAAGGACTATGGAAGCCGACTTTGGGTCCCTTTATACTGGTTTAAGAACAGTAGGAATCTTGAGATAGTAATAAATAATTTAATTTAAAAAATATGTTAGATACTAAAAAATTTGAACACTTAAACAGATTGCTCCAATTAGCTCCAATGGGTGTAGATGAAAGATCTGCCTGGGCTTTGCTTTTGCCATATATGGAAGATGCCCAAGCTGATAAATTAATTAAAGTATTGGAGTCTGATACTTCGAAAATGGCAGATTTATTAGTTAATAATAAATAGTTATGTCTTTGAATCATAATATTGAGGTTAATTCCGATGCAGAGAGTACTGATACTCCAGAAGCTACTAGTGAACAAATTGTCGTTGAAAATTTGTTAAAAGATCTCGAAGCGGCTGCATCTGCTGAGCAACGAGTTACTTTGTTTGCAACTTATACTGATACTTTTGGTCTAGATGCCTTGATTAGTTTCTTGCCAATTGCTGGGGATGGTGCTTCGTCTGTAATTTCTGCAACTTATTTATTATTTGAAGCAGAACGATTAGATATGTCTTTCTGGGGTAAGTTTAAAATTATGATGCATCAACTAATCGATTTCGGTATTGGTAGTCTTGTTCCACCAGGTGTTGATGGAGTAGCCGATTATGCTTATCAGGCAAATAAATTTAGTGCCAATGAATTTGAAGCCCTAACTGATTCTTTAGTTGAAAAAGCTCGTGAAACTGGAGTTTCTGAAAATCGAATTCAGGCTATAGTAAGTAGTAAGCGAACATTGAATCGGCATGTACGAAGTGCTTCAGAAGTTTTTAAACCAACTCGCGAAGCAGCTTAGTTTACAAATATTGATATTAAATAATTCCTTATATGAAAGTATATGGGGTTATTTAAATTGTACTTACTGGATCCCGATCCACCCACCAGTCAGGGTTCAAATCCAGTTGTGGTATAATGTTTTCTGGTTTTAAACTATTGATTAAAATATGATGATAGTATTTGTTGCTCTTTTTTTCTATTAGAGCGGCTGCTGATTTAAAACGAATTTTGTTGTTTTTTAGAATTTGTTCTACCCGTTGAATTTCGGTAATTAGTTTTTCGATTTTTGGATGCGAGTAAGTAAGTTTGGTTAGTTTTGCGAATGGGGGATAGTTGAATTCTTGTCTAAACTGAAGTTCGGTATTATAGAATTGGTTAAAGTCGTGATTTTTAACACAATTTAAAACTGGATTATCTGGATTAAAGGTTTGAATTATGACTTGTCCTTGCTTTTGTTCTCTGCCTGCACGACCTGATACTTGGGTTAAAAGCTGAAAAGTTCTTTCGGCCGCTCTGAAGTCTGGCATATTTAAGCTAATGTCTGCATTGGTGACTCCAACTAGTGAAAGGCCTGAAATATCGAGTCCAGTTGCTATCATTTGAGTGCCAATTATTATGTCGTAATGATTTTGCTTGATTGATTCGTAGATTTCGGAATGGGCGTTTTTAGTGCTAGTAGTGTCGGAATCCACTCTTAAGATTCGGGCAGTTGGGAACATTTTTTGAGTTTCTTCTACGATTTTTTGGATTCCGGATCCAATCGATTTCAAATTAACGCCTCCGCAGTTTGTGCAGTTTGAAGGAATCTTTTGGGTATGACTACAATAATGGCACATTAAATTCGTGCCAGTTGGGGTTTTGTGTAGAGTTAACGATATCGAACAGTGCGGGCATTCGATCACTTTGCCGCAGTCCTGGCAAATTAAATAATTAGCGAAACCACGTTTGTTGTGAAGCAGTAGTGTAAGTTCTTTTTTGTCTAAGTTTTCTTGAATGGCTTGGCTAAGTTTTTCTGAGATTGGGCTGTGATTTCCTTTTTTTAGTTCGTCTTTTAAATCTACTAATTGAATGTTAGGTAGGTCTTGGTGTTGGCTTCGATGCAGGATTTCGTGTTT
>CALQZM010000036.1 GCA_943349385.1 Candidatus Peribacteria bacterium | reverse complement strand
TTTTTCGCTTTCCTCAGCAGACAGGCAAGAATTAAACAACGAAAGAAGTTTACCGCCACCCATCAACAACTTCATACGTACCTCACTTCCAGAATTTAAACTTTTTTCGACGTCGCCCGCAGCGGAGCGAGGACTAGACAAGAAAAAAAGTTTAAATTCTGTTGACATCAATTAAAAAATCGCTAGACTAAGCAAGCCTAATAAAGGCTGATTTAATTATTTAATCCTTACATTCTTGCTAGTAATTCGTTTACAAAGAACAGGTCGCCAAAATTTAGCAACTTATAGAGTAGTTGTGGCTGAGAAAAGCAAAGCGGTCAAAAAACAAGCCGTAGAAGTACTTGGGTACTACCTACCAACACAAACTCCAAAAAAAATCGAAATCAATCTTGAAAAAGTTCAAGAATGGATTAGTAAAGGTGCACAACCATCATCAACGGTTGCTTCTTTATTAAAACGTCAAGGATTAGACGGTATGGAAAAATATCTTGATAAGCCAAATAAAACGGCTGCCAAGAAAAAAGCTGAAGCCGCAGCTTAATCACTTACATTATCAGTCTCTTACAGCGTCTATTCCTTAACAATATTCTTATGGATGCAGCTCACAAAGACAAAGACTTTATTGAATTTGTCGTAAAAAATATCGTAGATTACCCAGATCAAGTATTTATCGAACGAACTATCGATGACCTTGGAGTTTTAATCACTCTAAAAGTGGCTAAAGACGACATGGGGAAAATCATTGGTAAAGGCGGACAAACTGCGAAAGCAATGCGTGTTCTTCTTAGACTAATCGGATCTAAAAACGGTGAAAGAGTAAACTTAAAAATTCTTGAACCAGAAACTGGCGACGAAGTTACCCTTCCAGGAAGTGGTATAGACGACGAACTAGAAATCTAGTCCTCATATAAATGTAACTTTCAGTAAAGTTGCAAAAAAAAAACAAAATGTTAAACTCACTATGAATAAACTCTAGTGAGTTTTTTTATTCCAATCTCTCATAACTCTAAATTAATGTATCCATTTCTAATTAATTCCCTATCTTTCTTACAAATTACCGAAGGTTCCCTTTTAGATATTGCCGAAGATATGAGTATTTTAGAACTAGTTAACAGAGGGATCGCCTATGCAATTTTAGCAGCGGGACTCTTATCTGTAATATTTATTTTCATTGGAGGGATTTCATTTATTCTTTCTGGTGGTGATGAAGATAAGATCAAACAAGCAGTTTCAACAATCCGTTACGCAATTATTGGACTAATTATTACAATTTCCGCAGTAGTAATCGTAAATATTATAAGCCGAGTAATCGGACTTAACACAATTCAATACATCCGATTCGACGACATCGTTCAACTAATCCAAAGTATATCTCAAGATCTTCAATCTGGAGGCTCAAATTCTGGCAGCAGAACTTTAGATTAACCTAAAACGGATACGGGATCGTAATTTCACTTGGCATTTGAATTGGAATTGCAACAGGTGAAGCAACTTCACGACCAAACACAGTAAATTTTGTTCCCGCAGGTAAAGTAACTTGTGATTCTGGCAGGGGTATATTATATCCACCTAGTCCAAAACCAGCATTACTAGTATCAATAGATAATCCAGCAGGTAAAGTAACTGTAATCTCTTCATCAATCGTAAAAGTGCCTAAACTGGTAATTATTTGCGTCCCAGCAGGAACAGGTATATCAAACTCACGAGGTGCAACTAGAACTTCATTGAAAACAGTCAATACGTCCGCTGGCGATGTTGGCATTCTTGGCATATCCGGAAAAACATCTCTTGGAATCTTTATACTAACATTTCTTGGAATTCTTAATTGAGCATCTAGCAAGGGCATAGGTAAATTTAATCTTTCGGCAACAATCAAACTAAGAGAGTCTGGCAAATCCAGAATAATATCATTTGGTAAGGTAAACTCAATAGTATCTGGTATTAATGACTCTAAACCTTTTCTAGTTTCTTTAAAGAGATTCTCTTTTACAGGTTGACCGGTGTCAAGTTCAGTAGGATCTTTAGAATTTCCATCGCCAAAATATCCGTCTAAATTAGGCAAACCATCAAATTTAGGTAAATTAAAGTAAATTAATTTTTTCATAATATTTATTTATTTAAGTACTTGGCCGTATCTGCGACTTCGGCTCTTAAAGTTTTCCAATCGTATGGGAACTTATAAGTTTCGGCAGCTCTAATAACGGCTTGCAACATATACCACGGACTATCTTGTTTATATATAAATGAATTTCCAAACTCTTTTACCGGATTATAATCATAGAATCCTTTAGTACCTTTAAATACAATAGGCACCGCCTTAAACTTTTGAATGTAATCAAAAGTTTGATCAGCTCTGTCAGAAGACAACACCACCACATCAAACTCTGCAGATTTTGCAGCCTTACTGCCTTTATATAATGCAAAATCAAATTTTAATTCAGTTAATGCCTCTAAAAACAAATCATTAAACCCCCCAACTAATAAGATTCTTGGCTGTTCAGCCCTTTTATTTTTAACGGCTAACCTAGCCGCACCCACATTCATATTGTAATCAATAGACATTTGTACTTTCTAAAACTTATTAAATCTTGATATTATAGCACAAGTAACAATAAAAATAAATAAACGAATGACTAAATTCTTAATTATAGACGGAACTGCCCTTGTCTTTAGAGGGTTTTATGCCATACCTAACCTCGCGAACAGCGAAAAACAGCCTACTAATGCCATTTTCGGCTTTTACACAATCCTATTCAATCTTTTACTAGAGCAGATGCCAGATTACCTAGCAATTTGCTTCGATAGGCCTGAAGAAACAAATCGTAAAAAAGATTTTGCTGATTATAAAGCTCAAAGAACCCGTGCTCCTGACGCACTCTACGAGCAAATCGGACCAATTAAAGAGATCCTTACCCAAGGAAAATTAGGATTAATCGAAAAAGCCGGCTTCGAAGCAGACGACATAATTGCGACACTGGCAGTCAAAAACCAATCCCCCGATTTAAATACTCTTATATATTCGTCAGACCTAGACCTAATTCAACTAATTAACGATCAAATTTTTGTCTTAAAACCAGGTAACAGCAAAACCGGAAACATTATTGTTAAAACCGAAGACATTATTACAAAGTACGGATTTTCACCTCTCCAAGTTCAAGATTATAAAGGATTACGGGGCGACAGCTCAGACAACATTCCAGGTGTAAAAGGAATCGGTGAAAAAACTGCAACCGAACTGATCAAAAATTTTCAAAATCTTGAAAACATTTATGCTAATCTAGATCAAATAAGTCCAAGTATCAGAACTAAATTAGAAAACGATAAAGACAATGCTTTCTTCTGTAAAAAATTAGCAACACTCGATCACGATCTAGAAGTCGACTACAATTTAAGTAGTTACCAAATTTCTAATTTAGACTTTGAAACTATTCAAAGAAAATTAGAACAATTAGAAATGAGAAAATTGGTAGAAAAAATGCTCAAGCTAAAAAACAAATTCTCACAAGTCAAGCCACCAGAGGCTCAACAATCATTATTTTAAGAGTACAAAAAAATTATACACAAGAAAAAATTAAATTAATATTTGTATACACAAACCAAAATATTCCCACACTTTTTAGTATGTTTGGCAAATTAATATTTTAGCACTTTCTTCTAAATAGATATAAAATTTTAAGGGCTAGTTAATAAGGTTTACATTTGAACAAAAAATTACATCATGAACTAAAAACAATTGAGTAATTGATCAATTTTATTTGTCAAAAATTCGAGAGTGATGTATGTTTTCTCTACTCAAATAGCCTACTAATAAAATCTGTTTAACCAAAATTTATGTCACGAAATAAAATCATTGCCAGTATGGACATCGGAAGTTCAAAAATCCGAGTAGTAGTAGGTGTAATAGATGAAAAAACAGGATTACCAAATATTATCGGTATGGGGATCGCTCCAACTGGGAGTGGAATTAGAAAAAGCCAAGTAATTGATGTTGAAGAAACAATCAACGCAATCTCGTCTGCTCTTGAAGATGCAGAGCGAATGGCAGGCGAACCTATCCATCATGTATACCTAGGCGTAGGAGGCCACCACATCGAAGCAGTAAGCTCTAAAGGAGTAATTGCGACTAATCATCCTAGTAGAGAAATTAGCGAAGAAGATATCGACCGTGCAATCGAAGCTGCACAAGCCTTATCAATTCCGGCTAACCGAAGATTATTAAAAGTAGTTCCAAAATCATTTGCAGTTGATGAACAAAGAGGGATTAAATATCCAGTAGGAATGAACGGTATCAGACTAGAAGTTGAAGCCCATATTATTTCAGGACTTACACCTTCAATTACTAACATTGAAAAATGCGTGTTACAAGCAGGTATCGATATTAACGCGACTATCCCAAATGTTATTGCCCCTGCCGAAGCAGTCCTAACTAAACGACAAAAAGAACTCGGTGTAGTTGTAGTAGATCTTGGATGCGGAAGTACAACTGTTGCCATCTTTGAAGAAGGAACAATTTTACACTCTGGCGTTGTACCACTTGGTGGCGAAAACGTAACTAGTGATGTAGCAATCGGACTTAAAACAACTATCGAGACTGCTGAAAGAATTAAAATTGAATACGGAACTTGTCTACCTGAAGAAGTACAAGAAAGAGAACTTATCGACTTATCACTAATTAGTAAAATAGACATTCATCAAGTATCAAGAAAAACTTTAGCTCAAATTATTCAAGCTAGATATCATGAAGTTTTCATGATGGTTAGAAACGAATTAGCCAAAGTAAACCGTGACGGAATGTTGCCAGCTGGAGTAATTCTAACTGGAGGCGCAGCTAAAATGCCTGGAGTAATTGACTTGGCTCGTGAAACTTTAAACTTACCTGTTCAAATCGGATTCCCTCAAAACTTCGAAGGAATTATCGAAAAAATGGATGATCCATCTTACTCAACTGCAATCGGACTTTTAGTTCATGGTAGTAAATACGAAGAATCAGGATCAGGAATTAGTTTCGACTTTTCTAAATTCAATTTCGGTAAAACAGCCGACTTAGTAAAAGGATGGGTTAAAAACCTATTACCATAAAAGCAGCCCTATACTGCACAAACTTAAATTTAAAATAACTACTAATCCCCGTACCTATGGCAGATACAAAAGACACTTCTGAAGAAGCATTAAAAAATTTATTTTCAGGAACTCGAAACACAACTTCTCGTAAGACTATAGAAGTTTCACCAGAAATTACTCCAGTTGCTAGAATTAAAGTTATTGGTGTCGGTGGAGGCGGTGGAAACGCAGTAAATCGAATGATCAAAGCTAACTTAAAAGGTGTAGATTTTATTACTGTAAATACTGACGCACAAGCTCTATATTATTCAGAAGCTCCACATAAAATTAATATTGGTAAAGCCACAACTCGTGGTCTAGGAGCCGGTAGTAATCCAGGAGTTGGTAGACAATCTGCCGAAGAAAGTTCCGAAGAAATCAAATCACTAATCGAAGGTGCCGACATGGTATTTATTACTTGCGGGCTTGGCGGTGGTACCGGAACAGGTGCAGCTCCAGTAATTGCTGAAATCGCTAAAGAATTAGGAATTCTAACAGTTGGTGTTGTAACTAAACCATTCGGATTCGAAGGACCAAAACGAAAAACTCAAGGTGAAGAAGGTCTACAAGCCCTAAAAGAAAAAGTAGACACCTTAATTACGATTCCAAATGATAGAATTCTATCAATTATCGACAAAAAAACTCCGATTACTGAAGCCTTCACTGTAGTTGACGATGTACTTAGACAAGGTGTTCAAGGGATCTCAGATTTGATCACAATTCACGGTATGATAAATGTGGATTTCGCCGATGTAAAAGCAGTTATGGAAAATGCCGGATCAGCCCTTATGGGAATCGGATACGGTTCAGGTGAAAACAGAGCTGCCGAAGCTGCAAAAGCTGCAATTCAAAGCCCATTACTTGAAATGGATATCGAAGGTGCAAAAGGAATCCTATTTAACATTACTGGTGGTACCGACTTATCAATGTTCGAAGTTGATGAAGCGGCTCGTATTATTACAGAAGCAGCCGATCCAGACGCAACTATCATTTTCGGTTCAGTTATTAACGATAACTACACTGGCGAAGTTAAAATCACCGTAGTCGCAACCGGATTCGACGAAGCGGCTAAACAAAGAAAACTTCAACAACAAGCCAACTTCAGCGCACCGAATAGTCAATCTGAACACCGAAACTTAGACAACAACAATTCTACCACATCACAACAATCCCCTATTAGCCCATCTGGATTTGGTGGCTCATCTGAAAACGAATTAGATATACCAGCTTTCATTAGAAGAAAACTTCAATAAAATATCAAGCCTTCAAAGACTCCGCAAAAAAGGAGTCTTTTTTTGGTATCTTCGGTCTGTGTAAAATTAATTTAAGATCTAATTTTGCCGAAAACTTTACAAACTCAATAGAGTGTTTTCGAAAAATCTCATGACCACTTCCGTCAACGGAGGAATGCATATTTTGTGTTCAATAATCTCTACCCATTACTTCTTAACTAGCTTAAAGAGGTTGGTAGTATTTTAACCACCCTAAAACACAAATATAGGAACGCAGCTATTAATCATCGAAACTCCTTGCTAAAAAAGGCTTTTTCTTTTATAATTAACAAGATCTAAAGCTTAAAAGCCGCATGATAATCAATCCTTACACCCAAAAAGAATTCGCTGAAACTCAGTTAAAGTCAAACAAGGCGACTCACTATTACAAATTAGACAAAAACAATTTTGCCTACATTTTACCGATCACCAAAAAATTAAACATTATCTACGCAACAAAATTTCACAAAAAACTCGATTCCTTAGCTAAAAAACATAACTGCGTCTACACACTAATAGAATCATACCTCGAAAATAAAAAGACGCCCCCAACAAAAAATCCTATTAAACAAATTATACCTAGATTTACAACAGTCCTCGACTTAACTCGTACAGCCGAAGAAATCCTAAATCGAATGCATCCAAAAGGAAGGTACAACATAAAACTAGCCGAAAAAAAAGGCGTCGAAATTAAAGAAAGTACCGACATCGAAGCCTTTTACAACATTCTAAAAACTACGGCCGACAGAGACGAATTCTCAATCAACAACTTAGAATATTACAAAACTTTTTACCAAAACCTAGCAAAACAAAATAAAGCCAAAATATTTATTGCCTACTACAACAACGAAGCAATTGCCGGATTAATTAACGTTTACTTCGACACAACGGTAATCTACTTTTATGGAGCCTCTAGTAACCAATATCGCAATCTAATGGCACCTTATTTATTGCAATGGAAAGCCATTCAAGATGCTAAAAAACAAAAATTCAAGCACTACGACTTTTTAGGAATAGCCAACCCACACGATCCCAAAGACAAATTAGCTGGAGTAACTTACTTCAAACAAAAGTTTGGCGGACAACTGCTAACTTGGCCAAACAGCCAAATAATTGTTAATAAACCATTCTGGTACTCTCTTTTAAAAATCCGTAAGTTTTTCAAATAAACTACTCGTAATTTACTAATCTTCAAGTCGATCAATAAATAAGATCCCATTTAAATGGTCTACTTCGTGTTGAACCACTCGAGCGTCCAGTCCGGATAATTTTAACTGTGAAGATTTACCTTTTAAATCTTGGAACTTAACCGTAACCCTCTCTGACCGCCAAACTTTGGCAAACTGCTTTGGTAAACTCAAGCAACCTTCTTCGTCTAGTTCTTCGTCATCTGAAAAATAAGTAATTTCTGGATTTACCATTGGAACAGTAACAGGATTTTTTGTAGTAGATCCAAGTACCGCTAAAAAAACTCTCGAGTTAACACCTACTTGGGGCGCAGCAATCCCAACGCCTTTAGCTTTGATCATAGTGTCATTCATGTCTGAAACTAATTTCGCCAAAGATTTATCGAACTTAGTTACTTTAGCGCAAACAGTTCGCAAAATTTCAGTTTTTTCGCCGGTGACAATATCAAGAAACATAAAAATAAATTATCTAAACAACAGCCTAAACTAGTTAATAATTAAATTCAACCTTTCAAACAAAGTTAATATCTTTTATTTACTTACTTTTATTTAGTGGATTAACTGCCAACAAACTTGAAAAATCTGAAGCAAGTATAACTTCAAAAAGAAAAAGCTTATCTCCATGACGTAGTTTGACTAAAATCTTAGGATCACTATCAGAAGCCAAAGGACTAGCAACCAAGATTGGGACAATTAATTCTTGAGGGGCCACCCCAAGTAATTGACCAGCTCTATCTAAAATTTCATTTTTAAACTTTTCAAACTGTTTATCCGGAGATAATGACAATGGAGTATTGTTACTTTCTGTTATAAATCTTTTGTCTATTTCTTCCATAAAATATTATTAATTATATAGTTCTTAAATAAGTACCAGCAATATATCCATCTGCAACACCATCGCTACCTTTAACCTCAAAGTACCTTACGTAC
>CALQZM010000035.1 GCA_943349385.1 Candidatus Peribacteria bacterium | reverse complement strand
GATTCTAAGCTAGAAATTGAGAACAGTTTAAAAACATTAATTTCTGATTACAAGGCCTCAAGCAAAGGACTAGTTAAAATTGATTATAATGTTGAAGTTGCAGGTTTTGAAACACCTGAGTCTAATCTTAACATAGACGGAAATTTGAAACTTCAATTTAAAGAAATCGACGAAGTAACAAAAAATTCTAATGTTACTTTAAATTTATTGGCTAATCTGAAAAGTGATGACGTATCGGGTTTACTTGCAGGCGAGTTAAGATTTATAGATAAAGTTTTGTATTTTAACTTGTCAAAAGTTCCTACCGGAGAATCTAGTAGTGCTGCTTCGCAGTTGAATGCTTTTGTTGGGAAATGGTACGGATTAAACTTGGCGGAAGGTTTTGATTCTAATCCGTTAGTAGTGTCTATTTTAAACAATAATACTATTGAGGCTCAATCTGATACAGCTTTAAAAATGAAGGAATTGTATATGAATACAGTTTTTTATAAGTCTGTTAAACTTGTTTCTTCAAAAGGTGGAGTGGAAACTTATAAGTTAGTATATGACAATGCTGCAATTTTGAACTATATGGTAAAAAGTTCCGAAATTCAGGGTACTTCTATGTCTAAAGTAGATGTTTTAAAATTAAAAGAAATGTTGGATACTCTAAATCTTGAAACTACGCTGTCAGTAAAAGATGATTTATTAGTTACTATGTTAATTTCGTTTAATGTAGTTGTTAACAAAGAAAAAGGTACAAAGGCCAACGGTACTGTGACTATGAATTTTGAACAAGAATTAGACGATGCCTTGTTTGAAGCTCCTGCTGAAGCTGTTAAATTGAATTAATCTAATTCTTAGGTTTAGTTAATACTTTTTAGTTACCCTTAGTTCATCTAATTTATACTAGTTGAATAAGGGTGATTTTGTTTTAGGGTATTCTTTGGTTCTTGTTTTAATTTGCTACTTAAATCCAGTTCTTGCATTTATTGTGGCTTTAGCAGGATGTTTTTACTTAAAAGATTTTAAATATTGGATTGTTCTGCTTTTGGTATTGCTTAGGTGTTTTTTGTTTTATCAGGATTTTGACGATGCCTTTAAATTAGATTTAACACCTAATTATATTCTTGAGGCAAGAATTTGCGAGGAGCCTGATATTCGATTAGACAAAATTAATTATATTTTATGTATAACCAAATTGGTCGAGCTGAAATCTAATCTAATTGTTAATAAGGATTTGCAACTAAAAGTATTATTAAAGTATGGATTGTATCCTGAATTTGAATATGGTGATTTGGTTAAAATTAAGGCAAAAATAGAAATTCCTTTTGAGACCGAAGAATTTTCTTATAAGAATTATTTAAAAATATTTGGGGTCCATTTTGTTCTAAATACAAGGGATTACTTTACTTTGATTAATCAAGAATCATCATTTTTGAAGCAGGTGTATAAGTTTAAGAATCGTTTGATTACTTATATAGAAAGATTATTTAATGAGCCTTATGCAAGTTTAATTAATGGACTTTTACTGGGTGCTAGAAAAGGTTTTTCTGTTGAAGTAACTGAATTTTTGGCCATAACAGGATTGACCCATATAGTTGCTGTTTCTGGCTATAATATTAGCTTGGTAATTCTTTTTATTGATAAGTTATTTGTATTTGTACCAAGAAATATTAGATTCTATGTGATTTGTATTTTTTTGGCTTTATTTGCTATAATTACAGGATTGTCAGCGTCGGTACTAAGGGCGACGATTATGGGTGTTATATCAATAGCAGTAATTCAATATGGATATTCGGCCAATTTTGTTAGGGCAATATTGTTAGCAGCTTTTTTAATGTGTGTTTGGAATCCGTTTATATTAATGTATGATCTTGGATTTCAATTGTCTTTTTTTTCGACATTGGGAGTAGTTATTTTAGCGAAGAAAATTAATATTCAGTTCTTACCTGATTTTTTAGGAATTAAAGAGTCTTTTATTTTAACTGTTTCATCCCAGATTGCTACCTTGCCTACTATTGTTTATTATTTTGGGACTTTATCGTTGATTTCGCCTATTGCAAATGTTTTAGTTGCCCCATTTTTGCCAGTTTTTATGCTGCTTGGATTTTTAAGTTTTGTTTTAGCTTGGATTTATCCTTTAAAGCTGATTTTTACTCTAATGGTAGAGACTTTAGGGTTTGTTTTTTTTGAAATTTTAAAATTTACTGCCAATGTGCCATTTGCTAGTATTGTGTTTACTCCGAAAAATGAACTTCTTTTAGTTGTAGCTATTGTGCTCGTAATTATTTTTTGTAAACGTAAATCTTAGTACTATTTGTTCCGGCAATTGTTTTTATTAATTTTAGATTGGGGACTTTAAATGTATTTGAGATTATAACCGTATTTAGCTTGCATTCTTTCAGGATTTTATTACTTACTTTTTGGATTATTGAAGGAGTTAGGTAAATAAAAATGTAATCTGCATTATTTAAATTTGCATTAAACAAATTCTGAAAATATATTTTGGTTTTATATTTTAAAAGTAGTGTTTTAAGTTTACTGATTAAATAGGGGAGTAGGGAGAGTTCGTATCCTATTCCTGGTATGCCAAATTTCGACTCGATTTGAAAAAGGATTTTGCCGTCGCCACATCCCAAGTCGTAAATCTTTGAGTTTTTTGAAGGCGTAATTTGATCTAGCATTATTTGAACGTTTTTTTTTCGACTTGGTAAATATGGTACTTTGTTAATAAGGCTTTGGGTAAAGCTGACTCCAAAGATTAGAATCCCGAAAAGAATCAATCCGATTATGATCCAATAAATAATTTGAAACAACATTTTAATCTTCTAGATTAGTTTTTCTACTTTTAGGTAATCTCTCTTTATAGTTTATATCATATAAGTAATTTGATACAGCTTTTTCTAAACTCGGAATTCCTTCTATTTTTAGTCTATCAAACAAAATTGGAGCAAGTCCATTATCAATAAATTCTGTTCTGGCTGGATACAGTACTTCGTTATCGAATTTTTTAGCTAATAAATTTTCGCCAGTTTTGCTATTTTTAAATTTAAATCTTGGGTCTGACCGTTTTTCTTTTGGGAGCTCTTGCATTACCGAAAAATAGTCCATCCAGTACGGTAAGTTCTGAGTAGTATCATAAGTCGCTATATCGAATTCTATGGCATCACCCACTTCTAAGTCGCCCCACTGATCAATATACAAGGATTGGTCACCTGTGTGTTCCATAAATGCTTGATTAGCTTCTCGCGTATAGGTATCATCTAGACTTTGGTTCATTCTGGTTTGGTCGTCTTGAGTTTTAGAATAGTAAACTTCGTTTCTATATTGCAGATCATAGGCTTCTTCAAGCATTGAAAGCACCTGTTTTTGTTTTTTTAACTTTGGATTTTCTTGTATAATGTTTTGAATTTCGTTTTCAACTATCTCATGAAAATGGCCTTCTTCTAAACTTTCGTAATGATCTTCTTCTTCTTGAAGTTCATTTACTATGTCCTTAACTTTTTTCTTTTCAGTTGGACTTAATTCCATTTCAAGTACTTCTTCATACAAAACTAAGGCTCCCTGCTGGTCGCCTTTATCGGCTCTTGCTTCTGCTCTTTTTATGAAATCTTTTTTAATTGCGCTGTTGGTGTCTAAGGCTTCAACTGCTTCTTCGACACTTTCACTGTTGGCGATGGTTTGTTTTTTGATGTCTACAACATCTTGATCTTCTGGAATATATTTTTCGGCAAATTTTTTGTTAAGTTTTTTTCTTTTTTTAAAGTCTGCTTCGTAAAATTCTTTTTTAACTTTTGCTAGTTCTGCTTTTGGTACAAACGGCAAGATATTAGTTTCAAAGTCTTTTAAATTATCACGCCGTTCTTTTTTATCTAAATTACAATTACTAAGATATTCGTCACGTTCAGCCAGATTGAGTCCTTTGGTAAACCATTTTGAGTAACGAGCTTTACTGTTTTCGGACAATAATCTTTCTTCTACTAGGGTGTTTAGTTTTTCTTCAAACTCAGTAGATGACTCAGTATTGAGTTTTTCAATTTGTTGTAAAATGCTAATTTTTTCTTCGAAATCTGCTTGTACATATTTATTGCGGTACTCTTTTTGAATTTGACCGGGTAGTTTTAAAAACTTTTTATTGGCATTAATTCGTGCTTGTTTAGTTGCTTCTAAATAGTCTAATTCCGGTTTTTTTTCGGAGTTCTCGATAATGTTTTTCTTTTCAGAGGCTTTAAGTCCTTGGAACCATTTACTATAACTTTTAAGTCCGGCCTCATTAATGATTCCAATCGGCTTAAAGTTTAAGTATGAAGTTAATTTTTCTTTATATTTATTGTCGTATTTAATGTGATCTTGGTTTTCTGTGTATTGTTCTATGGTTCCTTTTTCGCCTAAAAGTTTTTTTTTGTCAAAAAAAGTTATATTGTCCCAATCAAAATGTTCAAGCACTGCTTGAGGAAATATAGAGGCTTCTTTTGCAACTACTGCTGCACTATCCATACTGCTATCTAAATAATCTAAGCACATTTCTGCTGTATCAATTGTAAATCGACCTTTAAAGGTGCTAAGCATCATTTCGATATCTTTCTTGCTTAGCGCATTATAGTGTTTATGTTGAATTAGTTCAGTTTGATATTCAGTTTTGATTTCGGACCGGATTTGTCTTAAGATATCCTCTTTTTCAGTTTTAGAAAGAATTTGAAATTCTGGATATTTTTCTTTTCTTTTCTCTTTTGCTCCATTGAACTCTTTATCTTTTTGTGGTACGTTTAAGGCTTCAGTTAGTCTTGTAAATTCAAGCTTTTGTCCTTTTATTCCAAGGGTATTAAATGTTTGAAGTCTAGATTTAAGTGTTTTTTGTGATACACCTGAATTTTCTAGCAATTTTTTGTAATTTGCTGAGAGGGCTTTGATTTCTTTAATAGATTCGGCACGATTTTTAGTATCTAATTTCTTAAAACTTTTAAGTTCATCTGGTAAGTCCTTTGGATTCACTAGTCTTGCTAGTTCTTTGAATTGATCAGTTGCTATTTTAATTTCATTCTTTTTCAACTGAAGTGTTTTGATTTGTTCTGTGGGAGATAATTTTATGAATTCTTCAATTTCAGTTTTTTTGTCGGCTTCTGAATTGTAGTAGTTAGTTTTAGTTCCATTTTCTAGTAATATTACAGAACTAGAGTTTTGTAGCCTTATAAGTGACTTTGTATTATGTCGTCTATCATTAATTTCTAATTCGATTTGTTTTTTTCTTTCGGGATTATTTTTTTGTTTTAATTCTTCTAATCGGTTTTTGGCACTTTCGATATCAATAATTCTATCTTGATCACTTAAAGAGGTGTCCATTTGACTTAGTAGCACCGTGGTAATATCTGTGATTTTTTCTTCGGATTCGGACTTTTTTTGATTATGAAAAGCCGTAAGGACTTCTTCGGCATCAATTTTTTTTGTAGATGCTTTCTCGAAAGTTTCTTCTAAGGAATTTCGGTAAATTAATTTTGATGGTTTAAACATCTTTAGCCCCAAGTTTTAAAGGGTAAAAAGTGCGATTACCTTACCATAAATTTAGTAAATAACAACCCTTTTTTAAGCTAACCAATAACGAAATCTTAGGTTCTAAGTCCGACTCCTTTTTTGATCAAATAATAATTTATTATGAAAAGAATAAAACAAACAAAAAATAGAGTGTTCATACTGGTATATATATTGAAATCAGAAATCCCGTAAAATCCGTATCTAAAGCCATCAACCATATATAGAATTGGATTTACTTTTGATATAGATTGCCAAATTAAGGGTAAGTCTTTGATCGAATAAAACACTCCACCGAAATAAGTAAGTGGAGTAAGTATAAAGGTTGAAAATATGCTCATATCGTCAAATTTTGTGGCAAAAATACCGTTTAAAAGTCCTCCTAATGCGAAAATCGTGGCGGTTAAGGTTGAGAAAATAAGTATAATTCCAATGTTTTCGAGTTGTGGGGTAGTAAAAAAGGCTGAAACAGCTAGTACAATAGCTCCAACTAAGAGACCTCGTGCGACTCCTCCCCCAGTATAACCTGCAATTATGGTTGAGGTCGAAACCGGAGATACCAGTAACTCCTCGATGTTTTTTTGGAATTTTGATCCAAAGAATGAACTTACAACATTTGTATAAGAACTATTGATAATTGCCATCATTACAAGTCCGGGTACTATAAACTGCATATATGAAATTCCTGAAATATCTTTTATCTGTGAGCCGATGAATCCACCAAAAATTATAAAGTACAGTGACTGAGTTATTACTGGTGGTAATAATGTTTGAGTCCAGATCCTCAAAAATCTTGCAATTTCTTTATTTAAAATTGTTTGAAAGGCTATAAAGTTGCTTTTAAGGTACATATTTAATTTTTTAGAGATTTAAGAAATAGCTTTTCGAGACGATTTCCTGTAGGCCGTATATCTAGAATTGTGTAATTATTTTTTTCTAAGTATTTAGTTAAATCCATTACTGTGAATTCTTTGCCTAGATCAATTTCAAAAGTATTATTGTCAATTTTATTTGCAGTAAGTTCTTTTAATAAATAGTGTGTTAAATCTTTATCTATAGTTACGCTGTAGGTTTCGGTTTCAATCGACATTAACATGTTTTTTACACTGTTATTTTTTATAATCTGTCCGTCTTTGATTATAGCTACATTTTTGCACATTTGTTCTACTTCTTCTAAATAGTGGGTAGTCAGCAGTATAGTTGTTCCATTTTGATTTAATTTTTTTAAGTAGTTCCACATTCCAAATCTAAGTTCTACGTCAACTCCAGCTGTCGGTTCATCTAAAATAAGGAGTTTTGGATTATGCATTAGACTTCTTGCAATCATAAGTCTTCTTTTCATTCCACCAGACAGGGTTCTTGAAATTACATCTCTTTTTTCCCAAAGTTCTAATGCTTTAAGCAATTCTTCTGCTCGTATTAAAGCTTGTTTCTTTGTCATGCCAAAATATCCTGCTTGAAAAACAATAATATCAATAACTTTTTCAAAAATACTAAAATTGAATTCTTGAGGAACTACCCCAATATTTTTTTTGATTTCATCTAAGTGGGTTTCTTGATTTAATCCAAATATACTTACATCTCCAGATGTTTTATTTACAAGACCAGTAAGAATTCCAATTATAGTCGTTTTTCCGGCGCCGTTGGCGCCCAATAGCGCAAAAAAATCACCTTCTGCTATATTTAGGTCAACGCCTTTTAGTGCTTGAGTCCCGTTTTTATAGGTTTTAAGGAGGTTGTGTATTTCTACAGCTTTAGACATATGTTTTGTTAGTTATATACTGCATAATACAGTGATTAAGGCATAAAAAAAACACCTAATATCTTAAAAGGTGATTGGTAGTCCCAAGGAGAATCGAACTCCTGTTTACAGGATGAAAACCTGTTGTCCTAACCACTAGACGATGGGACCAAATCTATAATGCTTGTGGATTCTATCAACTCGTAAATATAAAATCAATGTTAATTTTTACTTAATCTGTCTAACCGAGTTTCGAAATATTCAGGTGCAGCCGGTTGCATATTTTGGATGATTTGTTTTCTAGTACTTATTTGGCTAAACGATGAGGCCTTTAGTACTTTTAATTGTAGGTTTTCATTCTGGTTTTTCAATTTATTATTCTCAATTTCCTTTACTTTAAAGGAATATCCCATTTGTGAGGAGATACCAATATTTGCGAAATATAAGAATGCTGTAATAGAAATAACTATTAAAAGTCCTGCTCCAAGGTATTTTGTGCCTCTTTCAATTTCTTCGGATAATCTATACTTTTTTGTAATTGTCATTTAGGAAAATGGCTGAAGTTATATTGCAGTTTTATTTAGCTCACGCAGTTCTCGACAATTTCAATTTTAACTTGGATTATACCTTTTGAAAGATCCGCAAGAGCTTTAAATGAACTTGCAGAGAGGTCTATTACCCTATCAGGGTGGATTGTTTTATTTGGACCACGATCATTAATTCTTACGCAAACAAAGCTACTACTGTTAGTGTCTGTTACCTTTACTATTGTTCCAAAAGGAATATCGTTATGTGCTGCAGTAAGTTGGGCAGGGTCGTAGATATCTCCGGCAGATGTTTTTTTCCCTGAAAATAATTCTGTATTATAGAAGCTGGCTTTACCTTCTTCTTTGTAGCCAACAGTAAAGGTTTGGGTAAGCACCGGGGCCGCCGAAGTGGTGGGTTCTAAAGTAGTTGTATCTGGAGAGGCTACAACTGGTGGATTTACCGAAGGGGTTGCTGTTGCAGGGTCTGCAATAGTTGGGTTAAGTTTTTGGTTTAGCCAGTTCTTATAGGATTGTATAAAATGGGCTACTTGAGCGCGAGTTAATTCTTTAGTTGGGTTAATGTTGCCATTAATGTCTGGTCCAATAAATTGATTTTGTTTGGCAAAGGCTAGTCCTTCTGTATACCATTGTCCTTTTAAGGCGTCTTTGGCTAAGTCGGTTGAGAGGTCAACTTTTTGAAATTCTTTAGGTACTAATCTGTATAACATTGTAAAAAATTCCCCTTTAGACACTGTCCGCATTCCTTTGATTGTATTGTCGGCATATCCAGTTATTAATTTTCGAACTAGAGCTTCTTTTAAAGTAGCTACGAACCATTCATTATTTGTAATATCTTTAAATTCTAAAGCCGGATAAGTGTTCGGATC
>CALQZM010000034.1 GCA_943349385.1 Candidatus Peribacteria bacterium | reverse complement strand
TTTTAGCTTTAATATTTGCGTATTCTTCGAGACTAGCGTGTTCTGCTAAATGGTTTTCGGTAATGTTTGTAATTACCGCAATGTCAGGTGCTAAATTGTCGGTTTCGATTAGTTGGCGATTTGAAATTTCGGTAACGACTATGTCTTCAGGTTGAATTTGGTCAATTATATTTAATAACTGAGTTGCTCGGCGATCATTCCCTGTTAAATAGGTTTTAAGCTCTGGATTTTGTGAAAGTAGGTGGTAGGTTAAAAATGTAGTAGTTGATTTGCCATTAGACCCTGTAATTCCAATGATTTTACATGGCAGTAACTCTAAGTATAACCGTGTTAAAGATGAGAATTCGATTCTGTTTTTTAAATCAATTAATGACTTGTTAGCTGGATATAAGTACCAGGATTGTGGAACAAAAATTATATCTGCCTCGGTGATATCTTTTAAATAATTTGCGTTAAGATTTAGAGGATATTTAAGTTTCTTAAAAAACTCGAGCTTTTCAGCATGTGTTTTTAATGGAAAATTTTTATGAGCTTTTTGAAAAGATTCTAAATATTGATCTTCGGTTTGGCTAAAATCGTGAAGGGTAACGTTTTTGATCTTATGTTTATCTAAAAAAACGGCAATTTCTGAGCCTTCGGTTCCAGAAGCTCCTACAATGTGAATATTTTTGCCGTTAAGACTTTTTAAGTAGCTGTCTAAGGTCGTCATGAGTAATTACTTTAAATAAGTAGATTAATAGTCCGTATGTTATTGCCCCAATAGGTACTAGAATTATTAGATTGAAAGTTTGTATTAAGTTGTAGGTTGGACCGTTTAATAACCAAACAACTATACCCATAATTATAGCTGCAAGCAAAATCTTAAAGGATTTAAAAATTGGAATGTTTAGTTTGAAATATTTCTTTGCATAAAAGTAAGTTCCCCCTAAGATTAGTATTTCTGATAGCGCTGTAGTTATTGCTGCGCCGACAAATCCGTATTTAGGTATAAAAATAATATTGGTAATAAAATTAAAAATTACCCCAATCCCATTTATAATAATTAATTTTGACTGTTGATCGGCGGCTACTAAACTAAAACTAAATAGTGAATTTAAGTATGAAAAGAACATTCCTACTAGAATCAGCTTAAGGGCTATGTCGGAGCCGAGTAGGTAAACTACTTGAGGTGAATCGGTTGCTCGTTCAGTCCAGTTGAAATTGTTTGTGTTGTATTTGAAATTTTGATTGATTTTTGTTTCTGCACATTTTTGTTCGGCTTCGTTAAAACTTTGGTAAACTACTTGAATGTTATTAACGCAGTGGTATCCACTTAAAAATTGTGGATTAGAAATTACAAAGGTAATAGGGAACCCAAGAATTATACCTCCTATCATTATTGGTGCAGCTAGAAGTTTTAAAAATATCCAAAGTTTTGCAATGGTTTGATTAAATTTTTCTAAATTATGATGATAATGTTCGGTTAGGGCTGGCAAGGCCGAGTTTAGTAAAAAGACTGGAATTACGCTTAATATTTCCATTAATTTTAATGGAACTGCGTATACACCGACTTGGTGATAATTTTTAAGTAAACTAAGTAAAATAATATCTAGTTTAAAATAAATAGTGCTTAAAATTAGGGCTAATCCATATGGTAATGCTTTTTTGATTAACTCTTTTGTGTATTTGAAATTGAAGTCTAAGTAAATGCTGGCGTGTTGTTTGGCAAAGTAGTAAGTACACAAAAGCAGAAAAATGTTGGCAAAAAATCCAGCGTATAAAAGATGAGTGAAGCCCATTTGTAAGTCGGCGGGATTTAAAATGAATACTGTATAAGCTACGTAGCCAACTGAAATTATTCGGCTTAAAATAATAGCAAAATTAGCAAACTTCATTTTTAATTTGTACTGCAAAATGCTAGACAATGTTCCACTTAAAAGGGCTAATGCTGTGGTCATAGCGACTATCCAAATGCCTTGTTCAATGAAAGTGTTTTGGTATTGTGGAATTAGCTGTACGGCTACTCCAGCTGCTACTAAGCAGGCGGCAATAAGGAATAATCGAATGCTTAAAATATTGGCTAAAATTTCGCTTTCAGGCTTTTCTTTTTTGGCCATTTCTCGAACGCCAATTGTGTATAGTCCAAAATCCGCCGCAATCGCAAAAAATCCTATAAACTCATAAATTGTTGTGTATTGTCCGTATATTTCGGTTGGTAGGTAGTTGGTAATAATCTTAATGGAAACTACTCCTAAAATTGCAGTTGTAACGCGTCCTAAGATTTGCCAGAATGTGTTAGATAAAATACTTTTGAGTCGTGACACTAGTGAGATTTAATGATTATTGAAATTATATATTTTGCCTTTGTATTAAGCTAGTTAAATTGTGATATAATTTATTTGTTATGCATTCAAAACAAGATTTTCTAAATATTGCCGAAGAACTAAAAGCTAAAATTAATTTGGCTAGTCAAAAAGTTGATCTTGAATTACTCCGTAAAGAACAGTCAGAATTGGCAAAGCAGGCTGAAGCTGAAGGTTTTTGGAGTGATCCAGATACCGCAACCAAAGTGTCGACTAAATTAAAGCATTTAACTCAAAAAATTAACGATTGGAACTCGATAATTAGTGACTTAGATGGAGTTTTAAATTTATTGAAAGAAGTTAACGAAGAAGATTTAGCTGATTTTGAAGTAGAATTTGAATCTGTATTTAAGCGCGCACAGGAGTTATATTTAGCAAGTTTATTAGATGGCAAATACGATGCTAATTCAGCTATATTAAGTGTAGTTTGTGGTACAGGCGGTAAAGATGCCCAGGATTTTACCCAGATGTTAGCCAGAATGTATTTACGATACACTGAAAAACAAGGTTTTAATTGTACTTTGTTGTCTGAAACTGTTGCCGAAGATGTTGGCCTTAAAAATATTACTTTTTTGATAGAGGGCGAAAATGCCTATGGTTATTTAAAAAATGAACATGGAGTTCACCGCTTGGTTCGGTTGTCGGACTTTAATTCAGGGAACACTAGAGAAACTTCGTTTGCGATGGTAGATGTAATTCCTGAAGTAGAGTTAGAAAGTCAGGTTGAGATTAATAGTGAGGATTTAAAAATTGATGTGTTTAGGGCTTCTGGGGCCGGGGGTCAACATGTGAATACTACAGATTCTGCCGTAAGAATTACTCATTTACCTACCGGGATAGTAGTCTCATCGCAATCGGATCGAAGTCAGCATAAAAATAAAGAAAATGCCTTAAAAATGTTGTTCGGAAAATTGATTCAGTTAATGCAAGAAAAAAATATTGTGGCCGTAGATGATTTACGCGGGGTGAAAACAGAAATGGCCTGGGGGAACCAAATTCGGTCTTATGTTTTGCATCCATATAAAATGGTGAAAGATCACAGAACTGGTTTTGAGGTTAGTAACCCAGATAAAGTTTTTGATGGAGATATCCAGTCATTTATTGAGGCGAAATTGGTGAGTTAGACTGGGAACTTTATATTTAGGCAAGTCGAAGTGGTCTTTATAACAATCATTGTTGTGGTATAATTATTGGATTATCAACTAAATGGCTTATGGATCAAAATAACGATTTACTTCAAAGTATTCAATCTTTGCTTAGTAAAGATATATTTTTACCAAATGAAGTGGTGATGCGTATTAATTTGGCTTTAGCTAAAATGCCTCATGCAAAACTAGTGGAGTTATTGATTATTTTGCAAGATGCGTCTTCTAAGAAAGAATCATTTTTAAGAAAATTATTTTCAGAAAATGCTAATTTAAATTTTGAATATAAAAAATTTTTAACTCAACAATTTAATACTGTAGGTAATGAATAATATAAATTTTACAAGGAACGAAGTTGATGTAACCGCTGAGGCGGGTGCCTCGATTAATGTTGATGCTTTAGTCTCTGGTGCTAATGATCAAATTGCTTCTGCAAATGAGAGGCTGGCTAATTTAACGCCTACTTTTGCTAGTCGTATTAAAACTAATATCGTTAATTACTGGAGAAATGCTGTAAACAGATTTAATACAGATGCTGAAGTAGGTTTAGATCAAGCTGAATTTGATACTTACAGAACTGATATGATTGCCAAAGTAGTAGAGGTAATTGATCAATATGCTCCATCGGTTGAGGCTCAGGCACAAGCTGCTGAGGCCGCTCAAGATGTTGCTGAAAGTACTGAACAAGTCGATGCAAGTATTGATGCGGTAGAGTCGGTTGAAATAAATGATATTTCTGGCCAAGAAAGTTTGTTCGATCCAGAGCATTTAAAAGATCCTACTAATGTAGCAAATGCTTTAACAAATTTTCATGAATTAAATATAACCTTAAACGAACAAATTACAGAACTACAGCAACAATCTGCAACTTTTCAACAAAACTTTGCCAATTTACAAGAAAGCAGAAGAACTTTTGCAGGTACTTGGGGTAGTTTATTTTCTAGCTCTGATGAACCACGTGAAATTGTGGCTCCAAATGGTAATGTTATGTATGTTCCTACTCAAGATCAATTAGAACAACAGCACCAAGAATTGGTTGCAACTTTACGGGCTAAGCAACAAGAGGCAACTACTTATAGTTCCAACTTTGATAGATATGGGCAAAATTTAAATGATGCTTCAAATAATTTAATTACAGACAGAGAATTACAACGAGACCAAGCTTTAACTGAATTAGGTGTTCAAAGATCTGAATTAACAGAAATGAATGAGCAACAACGAGAAGCTATGCTTGAGGCCCTTGATCGACAAAGACAATTAACTGTTGCAAGAGATAATTTAGTAAGTGCTAATGAACTTGTATTACAACGACGGTCTAGTACAGAGCAAGCATCTTTAGGGACACAAGAAAATCAATTGATGTTGCAAGGTGCTCAATCTGATTTGGCAACAGCAATTGGCCAAGTTGAAGCTGAACTTTCTCGTGACGATTTAACAGAGGAACAAAGAACATTATTAACTGAGAAATTAACTGCATTGCAGGCAAATCAATTAAGCCTTGATTCTGCTATTACGCAAACTACTGCAGGACAAGAAGCTGCTAAAGTTACTCAAACTGCGTTAGCTTCTCAAGAAGTTGAAAATACAACTAGACTTACTGATTTAACAGGAGTGCAGTCAACTTTGGATTCATCAATTACGAGCTTGAATGAATCTATTGACCTAGCAGGTGTTGGGATTTTAGATAATTTAAGTCAGGCTGACCAAATTAATTTAAATTTTAGTGCTCAAATTGATGAGTTGCGAGGTTTTGATGCAGATATTGAAAATACCGTTTTAGATTCAATTTTAATTTCAAGTCAAGCAGTAGATGGCTTGAGTGGAACAGTAGAATCTATTGCTGCTATTCAAGTAGATCAAGGATTGGGACATGATATATGGGATTTTACAGGAGGTTTAATTGGTGGTGGTCTTTCAAGTTTAGGTCATACTTTCCAAATGCTTGCTGATGGAATTTCGAGAGTTTTACCAGTTCCAATATTAAGCGATGTTTTAGCTGGAGTAAGTAGTTTTACGGGTGGTGTTATTGAAGGTGCTTCACAATTATTAGAAAATATTGACATGATTTTTACCCGTCAAGGTGCAGCAGGTATTGCAGCATTATTAGTTGGTAGAGATCCTGAAACTGGTGAATGGTTTTCGGGTGAAGTTTATGGAAATACTTGGTCTGCAATGGCGGGAGCTTTTGCTGGATCTGGTAATTATACTAGAATGGTAAGAGATCCGATTACTGGTGAAATGGTAGAAGATACTACTTACGCTAGAGGTGTAGGAGTTGCCGTATTTAATGTGGTATCTACTCTTGCCGGTATAGGTGCGGTTTCAAATGGGTTCAAAGCAGGTGTAGTTGCTTCTCGAGTTGGTAGAACTACTGTTGGATTGAATCGAATACAATCAGTTGCAAGAGGTGTAAATGTAGGTAGTAGATTAGCAATTAGAACCCTTGGGGATGATTTAGGTAGACTTGGAGGTGGTATTTTAGCTTCTCCTGGTAGGATGGCTAGATTTATGTATAATTTACCTTCTAGATTAGTAACTGGACCAACTGCAATTACAAGTGGCTTGGCTAGAGTAGGAGATGATCTTGCTCGAGTAGCTAGTGAGGTAAGTGGTTTTAGGCAAGTTTTAGATAATGCAATTCAAGGATTTGGTGATTTACCCCCTAATGCAATTTTAAATATGTCTTTGGATGATTTCGTAAGAATGTTCCCTGAAGACTTAACTAATACTCAACGAGTATCCTTAATTAGAAATTTTAATAGAACTCAAACAGGATTTAGAAGAATGACTAGATTAGCCGATGAAATTGATTCTTTAAGCAGGATGCAAGTTGATGATATTCTCAATAGTGCAAGATCGGCTGCGCCTTTAGATGATATGGCAAGATTTGAAGAAGTGTTGTCACTCGATTCGAGAGCATTTGGTACAAGGGTTATTAGTCAATCTTTTGATGATCTTGGTAATGCAGGAAGATCAAACATAATTAGAGAATACGCCAGTAGAAATAATTTGAAATTTGTTTCAAACCAAGATGATTTTGCTAGAATTTTTGATTCGCAAAATCCAATGCATGCTAGAACTTCGAGTACTTTGGGTGAAACAGTTGCAGTGTTTAGATCAGGAGATGATATTGCTTATGCTGTAAGGTCTTCAAATTCTGGTCCATGGAGAATTGTTTCAAATTTTGATGAAACAGTTAGAGCTACTAGTACAGTAGTAGATGATGCGGCAAGATTAGCTGAAATAAATAGAAGGGTTAGTTTGATTGAACAAAATTCAGATACTATCAGTGAACTAGCTGCAGGAAAGAGAGCCCTGCAAAGGTTAGAGGCTAGTGGTAGTAGTAGGGCTGGATCAGTACGAGCCAATTTAGATGCAAGAATGACTACGTTAAGAGATCTTGGAATAGATAATATCGACACAATTATTGACGACTTAGTTAGTCGAGATATCTCTGCTCAAGTTTATATTCAAGAGTTGAGGGCAACTGCTTCGCCATCTGCTAGAGTAGTAGATGATGCAGCAAGAGCATCCGCTGAGGTTGCTGAAGCTGTTGATTCCTCAGTTTTAATTCGTGAATTTGCCGATAATATAAATAATCCAGAGTGGGTAAGTCGTCAACCTGACGCTACTGTAACATTTTTGAGAGAAGGTTTTTTACCGGAACATAGAGTTGTTGCAGGTGGTCGTGAGTTTTACATTGCTAGGCCTGTAGTCTCACAATCTGATGGACGATTATATACTGTAATGTATACAACGGCTGATGATGGTTCAACTTTAACTCGGTTAATGTATAGATCAAATTCAGATGGTACTTGGAGGGTTACTCCTGGTATGTCAGGGAGTGGCGCCTTTTTTAAAGGACATGGCTTAGTAGATAATGCCCATTATGTTCAAACAACTAAACCTGTTTCGGAAATATCAAATCTATTAGATTCAACTTATCACAGTGGTACTGGATTAAGAGCGATAGATGATACAGGTTTCCATAATGTTATGGCAGCTCAAGGTGCCTTGGAAATTGTAGCAAGGCTTAGTGATGATGCTGTATCGACTTTACGTGGTCATGCTTTTGCTAGGGAAGTAGTTGTTAATCGAGTTGATGAATTGGTGGGTCTTCAACCAGGTCGTATTCCAATTACTGTTACTCGAGATGTCGTAAGGAATTTAACCTCGAATTTGCCAGAAGGGTTTGTTCCTAATTTTGCTAATGCCCCAATAAGATCTAAAACAGGTAGGTTCCATACTATGATTGATTCTGATATTACTTTAGAAGTATATCCTGGTACTTATCGTGGTAGGCCAATTGAGTGGCAAATGGCAAGAACTCCTGACGGTAGGGTGTGGGTGGATCGAATTCAATATGCAGATTCTTCAGTTAATTCTTTTGGTTTACATAGTGAGTCTCTAAATACTGGGATTTTAACTTCTAAGCCATTTGAATATTCTCATCAATTTCTCCCACGTAGTGAATTTGGTATTAGGAATGGTGGTACTTATGTAGATATTACTCCATTTATTGATGAATTTGCCCCGGTTCAAACCTATAGACAAGTTCGTGGTATACAACGATCTGCTAGTACTGGTCCACAAATAAGTAATGCCGAAAGGATGCCAAATCAGTCGGCAGTTGTTTCTACCGCTGTATCTAATGAAGCTGCTATTTTAGGACCAGTAATTGGTCAAATAGACGACGTAACTAGATTAGCGGTTGTCCAAAATGTTCAAACAGCATTAGCTAGAATTGTTCCTGAAGCCGCTACCAATACAGCTTTGGTATCTTTACGTGCCGGTAACGTAGCGCCAATTGCAAATATTATAGTTGAAACTGTAATAAGATCTGCTCCTTCTAGAGCTGGTAAAGTTTTAATGGCAGCAGTTTTAATTACAAGTTTGGTTAGGGATGCTGATGATTCAACTGTTGAAGCAGTAAGAACAAGAGTATTCGAAGATCTTGATATTGATGTTCCAAGTCGTCGTCTTACCGAAACTGATAGAACTCCTGTAGGTTACATCGATAGTACTTTAGATATTTCTACGATTGACTCTGTTTATGATCCTATTCGAACTTTAGTTTCTAGAGCTGAAGGTCCATGGGCTGCTCCAAGGTTTACTAAATTAAATTCTGGATTACCAAGGAATTATGAAGATTTGCCTGTTGAAGTTTCAACAGCTGGGGATTCTATTTATGTTAGAAATTCTAGTGGTGACCAAGTGTCATCAGTGTCAAATGGAGAATCTTTGTCTTTGACTGG
>CALQZM010000033.1 GCA_943349385.1 Candidatus Peribacteria bacterium | reverse complement strand
CCTTATTAAAACACATTAAAAAAAATAGTCGAAACTTACTTGCAGAGCAGAAGCATAAAATTGAAAACTGGATTGGAGTTATAAATATATACTTAGTTTTAATTACTCCCTTTTTTTATATGAGTAAATATTTTGGGGATGGAATATCTGGAAAATCAATGGGGCTTGGATTCTACATTTCACTAACAGGTGGAATAGTAGCTTTTATGGGAATGATACTATTTAAAGAGAAAAAACGTGTTGTAAATGTAAATGAATCTGTTGATATAGACGAAGAAAATCAACTTAGACTAGGATTAAATCAAGAAGAAATTGAGTTAGAGTTGCCATTTTTTAATCATGATCTAAATACCAAAACAAGAAATTTAGTCAGTGATCTAGTATTCAGCAAAGATCCTGTATCCAAAGAAATGTTAAAGAAACAAAAAGAAATCGAAGCCAAAATTACCAATAAAAAACCATAATTATGACAGACGAAGAAAAAGAAGAAATTAAAAATAATGCCGAAGTTGTTGTTCCTAACGAAAACAAAACAGAACCAACTCCGACTTCTGAAATCCCTATTGTTTTCTACTGCAAAGATTGTAGAAAAACTATAAAAGGTGAAAAAGTTGGTGCAAAGTATGTGTATAAATGCCCTGACTGCAAAAGTGAGAATGTGGCTTTTGGAACACCTAAAAGTATTACTAACTTTTACCATTTAAAATAATTTAGAAATATTTTAAATTGGTTTTAGAATGATCAATTATAATATTTTTAGAAAATAGTATTGACGGTGAGTAAAACCTCACCTATACTATATCTACAATTAAAAATTAACTTACTTCAACATGAATATAAAAAAAGAAGAAGCAAAAGAAACTAAAAAATCTGTCGCAATGGACGACAACAAAAAGAAAGCCATGGAGCTTGCCATTTCGCAGATCGAAAAAAACTTTGGAAAAGGTTCAATTATGAAATTAGGAGAAGCCAGTGGTATGCAAGTTGAAACAATTCCAACTGGATCATTATCTTTGGATCTTGCACTTGGTGGTGGAATTCCAAAAGGTAGAATTATTGAAGTCTACGGTCCTGAAAGTTCTGGTAAAACTACTCTAACATTACATGCTATTGCTGAAATTCAAAAATTGGGAGGTCAAGCAGCATTTATTGATGCTGAACATGCACTTGATCCAGAATACGCTAAAAGAATTGGTGTAAATCTTGATAACTTACTTGTGTCACAACCAGATAGTGGAGAACAGGCCTTAGAAATCGTAGAAACATTAGTAAGGTCAAATGCAGTAGATTTAATTGTTATCGATTCAGTAGCAGCTTTGACCCCGAGAGCAGAAATAGAAGGAGACATGGGAGACAGTCATATGGGTCTTCAAGCAAGACTAATGAGTCAGGCTTTAAGAAAGTTAACAGCAGCAGTTAGCAAATCAAATGTATCAATCATTTTTATTAATCAAATAAGAATGAAAATTGGAGTTATGTTTGGAAATCCAGAGACTACTACTGGTGGTAATGCCTTAAAATTCTACGCCTCCGTAAGAATGGAAATTAGAAGTGCCGGAAAAATTGAAGGAGCTGCTGCAGATGGAAAAGAATTAGTAGGTAATCGAGTGAAAGTTAAAGTAGTAAAAAACAAAGTTGCTCCTCCATTTAGAACAGCTGAATTCGATATTATGTTTAATAGAGGGATTTCAACCGAAGGTGATATTCTAGATTTATCTGAACGCTATAGTATTACTCGAAAAAGTGGTGCGTTCTATTCATATAAAGAACAAAATATTGGACAAGGTCGTGAAAACGCAAAGAGCTATTTAAAAGAAAATCCAAAAGTAATGAAAGAAATAGAACACGCAGTTGTGTCAGCAGCTAAACTTGCAACTGATAGTGAAAAATAAAAGTTCTGACTTACGAAGAACATTAATTGCAACTATTTATTCCCTACTCGGAAGAAAAGACTATACAAAAAAACAAATACTAAAGAAGCTTCAGACTAAATTTGCTGAAGCTTCTTTAGCTCTGATCAATGAAGTTATTGAAGAATTAACAGCGAAAAATATAATTTCTGATCAAAGATTTCTAGAAAGCTATGTACGATCCCGGATTTCAGCTGGTTGGGGTGAGAATAAAATCAAATTAAAATTACGGGAGAAAGGAATTGATAAAGAGCTTATAAATGACAATCTCGTCCTTTTTGATTTAATTAATTTTGAAGATATAGCCGATTATTGTAAGCGCAAATACAAAATTGACGATATTGATTTTACTAAAATTGAGTACGCAGAAAAAACTAAGTTAAAGTCAAAAATCATGAATCATCTCGCACAAAAAGGCTTTAATTATGATCAAATCAAGAAAATACTTGAGCTTGTTTTATAGCTACAAAACAAGGATTTAACTCAATTTCAAGTTATTTAAGAGCGATAAGTCTAAAATAAGTAAAAATTTGATTTAAATTGTCAAAATTTCGTTTGCCAAACCTATAAAAAGTGGATATAATCACATCAGTAAGGTTATTTAGTGTAAGGTTTAGATATTAACCTTGCCTTTTTCTCATATTTATAAAATTTAATTTTCGTTTATGCAATCACACTTTCAAGCTGCAATTAATCAGCTCGTCGCCGAAAAAAATCTTCCTCGTGAAGTAGTTATGGATACTATCAAGGCTGCAATTAAAGCTGCTTACCGTAAGGATTTTGGTAATAAAGACCAAGAGTACGATGTAGAGTTATCTGAAGCAGGTGAAACTACTGCGGTTTATCAAGTTTTAGAAATCGTAAAAGAAGTTGAAGATGAAAATCTTGAAGTTACTGAAAAAGAAGCTCAAAAATACCGTAAAGGTGCAAAAATTGGGGAACAAATCAAAATTGATGTTACGCCTCTAGAGTTTGGGCGAATCGCAGCTCAATCTGCTAAACAAGTAATTATTCAAAGACTACAGGAAGCTGAAAGAAATATTATGTACGATACATTTAAAGATAGAGAGCATGAGTTGATTAATGCTCAAATTCATAGAGTTCAAAATGAAAATGTATTTATTGATTTAGGAAAAATCATTATCGAACTTCCAAAAGATCAACAAATTAAAGGTGAAAGATACTATGCTGGCCAAAGAGTTAAGCTCTATTTAGACAAGGTAATTAAAACTACTAAAGGTCCTAAACTTTTAATTTCAAGAACGCATCCTTTCCTAGTTGAAAAACTACTTGAACTTGAAATCCCAGAAGTAGCACAAGGAATCGTTACGGTAAATGCTATCTCACGTGATCCTGGTGTAAGATGTAAAATTGCTGTTAGTAGTAGTGATCCTAAGATTGATCCGATTGGATCTTGTGTTGGTCAAAAAGGTGTTCGGATTCAAAGCATTATGGATGAACTAAATGGTGAAAGAATCGATGTAATTAATTATCTAGAAAACAAACGAGACTTCTTGAAAGTTGCCTTAGCACCGGCTAAAGTTTCATTCATTGAAATTCTTGAAGGTGATATTAGGGCTAAAGTATATGTTGAAGAAGATCAACGTCCTTTAGCAATTGGTCGAAGCGGTCAAAATGTAAGACTTGCCTCGAAATTAGTAAATTTAGAAGTTGATATCTTAGATGTTAAAGATCTTACCGAAGAAGACAAAAAAGCTCTTATCAAAAAAGGTGCTGCTGTTGATATGGCTCCTGTTGCTAAGAAAACTGAAGAAGTAGTAGAAGATGAAGCTACCGATGTAGGTTCTCTTGGGTTATCTAATAAATATGTTGAAGCTTTAATGAGCGCTAACCTAACTCAAGGTGAACAGCTTAAAGGTTTAAGCGTTACTGATCTTCAAACGATTGAAGGTATCGATGAAAAAGGTGCAAAAGCTATTCACGAAGCCGTGAAAAAGCTAAAATAAGTTCTAATTTATCTAGAAGCGGTGCTGTATTACTTTACACACCGCTTTTTCTTTTATTTTTAGCTATTTAGTGGTATAATAATAAGATTTATTAAAGCTAATTTATGGACATCAAAGATTTGATGCAACAAAGTAAGGATGCACCTGACCACCAAATCAAGACTTTAGTTGATGCTACAGCTAAAATTAACCAAGACTTTAAAGAAGAAGCACTGGCAGACCAAGCTAAAGCAAGTGGTGGTAAATATGGGTATATTGATATTGCTAGAACTCCTATAAATCCTGATTTATACTATTTAGTTGAGTCCGAGATTGCACAAAAAGCCTTATTGATACCGTTTTTCAGGCTTGGAGCTAAACTAAGAGTGGCGATTTCAGATCCAAATAAGGCTGAGACATTGAGTTTATTAAAGGACTTAACAGATAAAGGTTTTGAATTACAATTAAATTTGGCTTCTAGCGAGGGAATTTTAAAGGCACTAGAACTGTTTCATACTGCTCAAAATGCTTTTAAATCTAATCTTAAAACAACAATAAATGAATCTGAACTAGAGGCGTATCAAAAAGAAATCGAAAATTTAGCTAAATTAACAGAAAAAATCGGACTATCGTCCGCTAAAGAAGGTTTAAATTTATTAGAACTCGGAGCCATCAAAACCGGTGCTTCTGATATTCACTTTCAACCGCAAGAAAAGTCGACCTTAGTAAGATTTAGAATTGATGGAATCCTACAAAATGTAAGTGAACTGAGTCCTGAAATTTATAAACAAGTAGCCCAACAAATTAAATACGAAGCGGGAATGAAGCTGAATGTAATAAATATTCCGCAAGATGGTCGATTATCATTTATGGTAAATGAACGAAAAATAGATGTGAGAATTTCGACTATTCCGACTGAATTCGGCGAAACAATCGTAATGCGTATTTTGGACTCCGGTAAAAAGTTTGCCAGTTTTGAAGAGCTAGGGTTTTCGGAAAGGGATTTAAAAAAGTTAAAAGAAATATCTGATTTGTCGCAAGGTATGATTTTAGTTACAGGACCTACAGGTTCTGGTAAAACTACTTCGTTATATTCGATGTTAAATTTATACAATACTCCAGAGCGAAAAATTATTACGCTTGAAGATCCTATTGAGTATCATCTGATGCGAATTGTGCAAAGCCAAATTAGTGAAAAATCTGGATACACTTTTGCTAAAGGATTAGAGTCAGTTTTAAGACAAGATCCCGACGTGGTAATGATTGGTGAAATCCGTGATATTGATACCGCTAATACGGCCTTACAAGCTGCCTTAACTGGACACGTGATGTTATCGACTTTGCATACTAACAGTGCAATTGAGAGCATCCCACGACTAATTAACATGGGACTTGAAGCCTACATGATTGCCCCTGCACTTGATACCTTAATGGCTCAAAGACTTGTAAGACAATTTTGCCCACACTGTAAAAAGCAAGAAGCAATTTCTGAAACTGAACAAAAATATTTTGCCGAAAAATTGGCTGAAGCCACTTTAATCACCAAAGAATCCTACCCTACTCCAACTGAGTTGCCCGTTGCAGTTGGATGTGAAGTTTGTAATCATACCGGATACTTAGGACGAATTGTGGTTGCCGAAGTGTTTAGAGCTGATGATGAATTCAAAGATTTAATTGTGCAAAAAAAATCTCTGTTAGAATTAACTAAATATGCTCAATCCAAAGGAATGACAACTATGGAGCAAGATGGTATTGTAAAAGCGTCGCAAGGTTTAACTTCGCTTGAAGAGATTAAGCGAGTCACATCCTAAGAGCGACAAAATATCGTTGTAGTCTTGAACTAAATGGGCACCGCTTTTTATAAGATTATTGGTTCCTTTTGAAAGTTCATCGGTTGGGCGACCCGGAACACAGGCAACAGGAATTCCCATTTCAAGTGCAAACTCAGCAGTAGATAGAGCACCTGATTTTTCTTTAGCTTCAACAATTAAAACTAAATTGGCGAGTGCTGCAATAATTCGGTTTCGTTTTACAAAGGCAAATTTTGAAGCCGGAGTTTGTCCTGGATATTCTGAAATTAATAATCCGTTCTGAATAACTTGTGTAAAAAAATCGGCATTAGTTTTAGGAGTTGGATTTTCGATTCCGCTAGCGATTACCGTTATGACTTTGCCTTTATGGTTAAGAGCGATTTGCTGAGAATTGTAATCGACTCCGAAAGCGCCGCCGCTTATGATTGTGATTCCGTTCATTACTAGGGCGGGAACATTTAGCTGGAGCCATTTTAAAGCGTGCGGCGATATAATCCTTGAACCAACTAGGGCAACTTTGAGGCTGGTAGATTTTAGTAATTGTTTATCCCCTTTTAAGTACAGGGTTTTAATTGGCGGCTGCGCTTGTTTTAAAAAAGTATATACAGGTAAATTCATACAAATAAATTAAGATTTGTATGAATTTTAACGAGTAGAGTTTATCGAAATGTAAATTTTTGTAATAACTTACTTAACCTCAACAGTGCATCCTTTTTCGGCAACGATCACGCCGACAACGAATGATTCTACTTTTAGCGATTTTAAATGCGATTGTAGTTCGTCTGGTTTGTCGGTTACTAGGATCATGGCGATTCCCATGTTCCAAGTTTTTAAGGCTTCGTCTAGGTCTATGTTGCCTATGTCCATTAATTTACGCATAGTTTCTGGAATCAGTTCGTTTGGTAAAGTTACTTTGGCTCCTAATCCAGATTTTTTTAGGATTCGAGGTAGATTGCCTTCGATTCCGCCACCTGTAATGTGCGAGATTCCGTTTAAATCAAATTTTCGTTCTTGTCCGTATCGTCCTAATAGTTGTAGTAAGGCGTCATGATAAATTACCGAAGGTTCAAGTACAGCTTCGCCCCATGTCTTGTTTTCGTTGAAAGGAACACTGTACCAGTCGTCTCCGAATTTATTTCTTAAAACAAATCGAGCTAGGGTTAATCCGTTAGATCTAAAATTATAAGAAGGTAAGGCAATTAGAGTGTTTCCAACTGCAATTTTACTGCCGTCGATTACCTTATCTTTGGCAACCACTCCAACTGCAGCGGCGTTCCAAGTAATTCCATTAGCTAAATCTGGTAATTCACCAATTTCACCTCCGGGGATTAAAACTTTTTGTTCGATACAGGCCTTTGAAAGTCCTTGCATCATTTGTTCTACAATTGCAGGGTCAACTTTATTAGTGTCGATTGTGTTTGTGATTGAAATAACTTCGGCTCCTAAACAAACTGCATCGTCTACCACCATACAAAGTAAATCGTATCCAAGTGTGTCGTATTTACCTACTTTTTCAGCAACTATTGATTTAGTACCTATACCGTCATCATTTTGGACTAAATAAAAATCCCCCATATCAATTAATCCAGCGTAGCCACCATCTAAAGTTACAGGATTTGCAAATAGTCCTTTTCTGGCAGTAAAAGTTTTTTTGGCATTTTCGTAGGCAATTCTAGATGCTTCATCACCTGCTTCGACATCAACTCCAGCTTGTTTATAGGTATTCATAGGCAATTTGGGAATTTATATTGTAAAAAAGTCCAGTGTCTAAAATTTGTTTTTTTGTTTCGGCATCAACGTCTTTAAATAACCAGATAGTTCCAGTTTTGAGATTTGCAATTGAGGTGTTGTAATGACGATTTAAATGCGACATTTTGGATTGTCCTTCAGAATCTTCACGGTATCTAACCAATAAAGCAAAATCAGAAGTTGGATTTACAGCTGGATCAGTTTCTTCTTCTTTGTTGGAATTGTATAATTCGCCAGATTTTCGCACTGCTTCAATATCTGTTGCCGGGGATTCAATTTCGAAGTGAGCAAATCTTTTTAGTTTAATTTCTTTTTCAAGTAATTTGTTTAGTGTGTTTGAAAGCGTATAAGCCTCGTTATCGGTAATAGTTTCTTGCACTACCATTTGCGTTCCTACTGGTTCATATTTTAGCGGATCCGTATTAAGTGGCGTTAAAGTGTAAGGTGCAAAACTAATTAATTTTGGTTTCTCGTCTAAATATTTTTTTAAAGATGAGAACATGTGAGTTACTGGTGCAATAATTCCTCGTTCTGGATGAGGCATAATTGAAACTATGTTTCCTTGTGGATTACAAATTGCAGCAGCATTTAGCATGGCACCATTTGGATTTACCGGAAATTCATTAATAACTTCACCGTTTTCAGTGCAGTATTCAAATACTATTTGTTGATTATCTTGCAATAATTTAGCTAGCTCTGGATATTCTGTACAATAACGACCTTCGCCGTGGGCAACTGGAACTCGGATAGGAGTTTCAGGAACTAATAAAGTAAAAGGCGTTCTTTCTGCCGGAACTGCTCGTTTTAAATAAACCCATGTATTGTAGTATCCTGTACCTAGAACTTCACCATTTTTTACTCGTTTATTTTTTGCTAAGGCTAAAGCTTTTGTATTATTGGCATCACCTGGAACTAGAGCAAGTTCTATAGTTGCTTGAGCTCCGTTACAAATTCCAATTAATGGTTTTCCGTTAAGAACTTGTTCTTTAACTTTTTGCATGATTGGATTTTGAGCTGAAATTAATCCAGAACGTCCACGATCTTCATAAGAAAATCCACCTGGAATCAAAAAACTTTCAGCGGCTAAAATTTGGGTAGGATCTTCATTCCATCGAAAAACTTTTACATCTAATCCAACTCTATGAAGTTCCCGATAAGTTTCGACTTCAGTGTTGTGTCCTGGAGATACGATAATTGCAATTTGAGTCATATTTATTTAATTAGGTTGATGATACAGACATCATTTATTTTAATTTATTTCTTAAACCGTTTTCATGCAGATCTTTTAATTCAGGAATATTAAATTCTAAGTTATTAATTTTTAGTGAGGTAGAATTTAATTTGGTCGTTCCTAGCTTATGCACTTTTGCACCATTTGTTTGCATAATTTGTTCAAACTTTTCAGCTTTGTTAACTGGAACTTGGACTGTAAATCCACCTGTCTCAGAGAATAAAATTTCAGCTAAAGTAAGTCCAACTGATTCAGGTG
>CALQZM010000032.1 GCA_943349385.1 Candidatus Peribacteria bacterium | reverse complement strand
CGAATGCTTGCTCATTCTTAGCTTCTTCGTATTCCGAGTTTTCAGAAAGATCACCATAACTAATGGCTTCTTTCAATTTTTCAGCAATTTCTTTTCTTTTTACATTCTTTAAACTCGCTAACTCTAGAACTAACTTTTCGTAACCATCTTGGGTAACTAGGGTAACTCTTGAATTATCTGGAGTAATATCATCTTTTGCCATAATTATAGGTTTAAATTTTAAATATTAGTTAGGTCTAATTTTTATGCTAGTTGGATGTTCTCTTAGTTTTTGCAAAACTTTCGCTTCAATTTGCCGGATTCTTTCACGGGTAACGTTAAACTCTTTACCAACTTCTTCTAGAGTGTGTCCAACACCGTCTTTTAGTCCAAAACGCATTTCAATAATTTTTCTTTCTCGAGGAGACAAATACTGCAACATCTCGTGTATATTCTCTTTAATTAGGACTTTATTGGTATAATCAGATGGCGACAAAGCGTCATCGTCTTCGATAAAGTCACCTAGTTTACTATCTTCTTCAGTACCAACTGGAGCCTCTAAAGAAACAATATCTTGAGAGATTTTCATTATATGCCGTACTTTTCTAATATCCATATCTAATTCAGCCGCCAACTCTTCTACCAAAGGCTCACGTCCAAGTTCTTGAACCAAACGTCTTTGAGTATGTGTTAACTTATTAATTGTTTCTACCATATGAACCGGAATTCTAATCGTTCTAGCTTGGTCAGCAATAGCTCTTGTAATTGCTTGCCGAATCCACCAAGTTGCATAAGTCGAGAATTTAAAACCTCGATCTGGATCAAATTTTTCTACTGCCCTAAACAGACCGATATTTCCTTCTTGTATCAAATCAAGTAACGATAATCCACGTCCAATGTATTTTTTTGCAATACTAACTACTAAACGCAAATTAGCTTCTGCAAGTCGTTGCTTTGCTTTTTGATCACCTTTTCTAATTGCTTGAGCTAACTCAATCTCTTCTTTACCAGTTAGTAAAGCTACCTTTCCAATTTCACAAAGATACATTCTAATCGAATCGTTTGCAATTTCAGAAAGTTCAGCTGTCATCTTAGGCGCAGCTACTACTTCTTCTTCAACCTCAACCTCCTCTAGTTCAACATCTGACACGTCATCTATATCATCACTTGGCACATCAGCATCTAAGTCTGCTTCGCCGTCGGATTCATTGTCTGTCTCTTCAGTTTCAGCTTCAGTAACTTTTTCGAGCTTTGCCTTCTTTTTAGAATTGGGCTTTTCTGCCTTTTTAACTGCAGGTTCAATTGACCAAACCATTGACTCTTTATTCTCAACAACTTCAACTCCTAAGTCAAAGAAAAGCTCATATAATTCATCGAGTAGTATAATATTCTCTTCTGCATCAGGAATTGCCCTCATCATTTCTTGTTGAGTAACAAACTTTTGCTCTTTGCCTTTTTTAATCAAATCTTGAATCTCTTTCGTATATTTTTTAAACTTTTCGTCTGATGGATGAGAAATAAATTTTCTAACCTTAGCCATATTTTATTTTTAGAGAGATAATATTTGCCTATGCCGGTCTAGTAACTCTTTTAATTTAGCAAAATCCTTTTCTTTCTCTGCTAACCTTATTTCAGACTCTAATATAAGACCTTGTTCTTTTTTATATTCATGCTTTAACCGCAATAAAAGGCGAGAAAGCTCTTTTTTAACATTGTCGTCATTCCAGTCTTCTGAAGCCACAGATTCAAGGTAAACCCCGGCAATTGAAAGCTTTTGCACCAAAACTTCGGGCAAATCGCAACTAATCAACGATAATTCACTTAAATCACGACGGTTATTATAATTATCTTGAAAGAGTTTGTAAACCTGTTTTTCGGCAAATATAAAATCAAAGTTTTCAATATCAGGATACAAATCAGCAAACAAATTTGGGTACCAAAATAAATAAGCCCAAAAGTAATCTTCGGCCTTAAAGTTTACTACTTTGAGTGAGGCCGAAGGCCGAACATCGACTGACCTAATTTTTACCGATTTAAATTTTTGTAGCTCTTGGTATACGAAGTCAGTTTTCACCTTTAGGGTTGAAGCTAGTTTACGAATTACAACATCTAAAATTATGGGTGAATTCACTTTCTGCAAAAGTGGCAAGGCTAAGTTCAGGAAATCAATCATTGTATCAGTTTCGTATCTTTTTTCTTCAGGTATATTTAGAAATTCTAACTCAATAATTCTATCAAAAATATCTTTAGCGAATTCATAGGCAATTTTAAATTTCGCGGGATCATCTTTAATAATTTCAGCAGGGTCTTTAAAATGGCCTAAATTTAAAACCTTAATATTAAATCCTTCTACCAATGCCAACTCCGCGGAACGATATAAGGCAGCTTTTCCAGCTGAATCACTATCAAAACAAAAATAAATATTCTTAGTGAACTTTTTAAGTAATTGTAAATGACGAGGAGTTAAAGCAGTGCCACTAACAGCCACTATGTTTTGAAAACCTGCTTGAAAAGGGGCAATTTGGTCAAAATACCCTTCAACAATTATAACAGCGTCTTGTTGCCGAATGGCCTCTTTGGCAAAATTAAATCCAAACAAAACATCACTTTTGTGATACACCAAAGTCTCAGGCGAGTTTAAATATTTTGCCGCTTCATCTGCTTTTAGAGCTCTTCCACCAAAACCAATAACTTTACTATCTTTATCCATTATCGGGATCATTAGACGCAACCTAAATCGGTCATAAATACTTACTAAATTTGTATCCTTTGCAACTGCAATTCCGCTCTCTACTAATTCAGACTTCGAAAATCCTTTATGCAACAATTCTTTATAAACTTGATCAAAACTATCCATGGCAAATCCGAATTTGAATTTCTTAATATACTCATCTGAAATCCCACGATTTTTAATATAATCAAGGACTTTTGCACCTTCGGGGGTTTCGAATAAATTTCTTTGATAAATATCGCTTGCCGCTATCTGAATTGCTAAAATTTGCTGCTTAGCATCTTTGGACTTTGCAATTGAAGCCGCATTTAAATTAGACTCTTTTATTTGAACACCTGCTTTATCAGCAAGACTTTTTAAAGCCGTAATAAAGTCGACACCTTCAACAGATTGATAAAAACCAAAAATATCTCCTCCTTTATGACACCCAAAACAATAAGCAATTTCTTTTTCTGGAGACACTATAAAACTTGGCGTTTTTTCACTATGAAAAGGACAATTCCCTTTAAAATTACGACCTGCTCTTTTAAGCTCTACATATTCAGAAACTAAATCATAAATTGATAATCTTGCCTTTATTTCGTCTCTTTGGTCCATACTAAATATCCAGTTAGGCTAAGTGCGGAAACTAATAGTAGCAGAGATGTAACTTTAAAAAAAGTATTCCAAACAAAAATTGCAATTAATCCAAATAAAAGCGAAACCACTACATAGGATATTAAGATTAATTCTTTACTCATTCCAATTCTTTCAAGCCTATGATGAAGATGCTTATAATCTCCTTTAAACGGAGATTTTTTATCATAAATCCTACGTAAAACTACCCAAAGCCCATCAAACAAAGGAATCAATAAAACTAAAGCAGCAGTAGCTAACTTTCCCCCATTAATCATAGATAATACTGCTAGCATGAAACCAAAAAACATAGTACCAGAATCGCCAAGTAAAAATTTTGGCGCTGGGAATTCAAATAAAAACCCTACAAACGCGATTACAAATAGGCTTATTGCCATAATTTGCAGCATCGTCTGATCAACCATATGCATTCCTGGAGCCACAGCTAAAATTAATAAAATCAAGAATCCAACACTCGAAACCCCTGAGCTTAAACCAGAAACTCCATCTAGAAAATTCATTAAATTAGACAATGAAACAATCCAAAAAATACTAAACAGGATCCCCCACCAACCAAGTTCAATAGGCACGGCTAAATTAAATGGATTCGAAACCGCCATAATATTAGTACCACCAAACACTACTACTCCGGCTAAAACAATTTGAGCAAAAAGTCGAAATTTTGAGCTTAAATCAAACAAATCATCACAAAAACAAACTAGCCCTAAGAGTGCAACTGCTATTAAAATTGTAGTCGATTGTAGTGTTAAATCTAAAAAAACAAGCATCAATCCAATAAAAGCAACTACAGCCCAAATGCCCATACCATAAGGAATTGGCTCTCTCTTGAAACCATATTTAGTTGGATTGTCTAAAACATTTTTGTTCTTAAAAAACCAGTACCCATAAGCATAAATTGCTAGTGTAACAATAAGAGATGAAACTGCAACAATCCACAACATCATATATTTAAATTTTTAATGGCTTTCAAATTATTCTCGTCAACTAATTGCATGACTGAAACTAAATTACCACTAAAGAAACCAAATTTAATAGCAAAATTATCATTACAAAAATTCAGCGGAATTAATTTTCCATTTCTTAAATCTAAATACTCTGTCTCACTTAGATCAAGTCTAGAAAAATTTTTCAGAAATTCACTTGGATCCAAAGTAGCTTCTAATTCTTTTGAAATATTAAATACACCGACCTGGGTTCTAATTAAATTACTCATAAAAGCCTTCTCGTGTAGCTTTTGAGCTAAGTCTCGAACCAAACTCCTTACATAAAATCCAGTACTACATTCAATTTCTAATTCAACCAAAGGTAACTCAAATTTTAAAATTCGGGCACTTAATAAATTAACTTTACGAGATTTTAATTTAGACTCACTAGCTAAAAATTCTTGTTCTGAAGCCGCATTTCGAGCTAAATCATAAGCTCGTTTCCCATCGATTTTAACCGCTGAAAACAAAGGTGGAATTTGATCAATCTCACCTAAAAACGAATTCAAGACAGTTTCAAAATCCTTTAAATTAAATCCAAATTTTAGCACTGAAGCATCTTTAATTACTTGATTTAAATCTACACCCTCTGCATCTAAAGTTTGCGTTTGGTAGCCAAAGCAAATCTGCACTCTATAAACTTTAGGTTCATCATTAAAGTAAGGCAAAAGTTTTGTAGCCTCGCCTACTGCAACGGCTAAAACTCCCTCAGCCAAAGGATCAAGCGTACCAGCATGCCCAACCTTACTTGTATTATAGAACTTCTTAACTCTTGTTAAGGCAGCAAAAGACGACTCCCCTTTTTCTTTATATAAACTTAAAACTGCAAACATTAAGCGATGATTTCTAAATTATTATAAATTTTTTCACTCAAAAATTTTCGGCAAACAATACGATCATCATAAGGAATTTTTTTATCTTTAATCACTATTACTTCTTCGCCACCTTTACCAGTAATCAAAACTGTGTCGCCAGTTTTAGCGTTTTGCAACGCAAATTTAATTGCTTGTTCCCTATCCACAATTTTATACAAACCATTACCCTCTACTCGGTTAATACCAGAAGCAATCTGTTCAATAATACCAAATCGGTCTTCAAAATAAGGATCATCGTCAGTCAAAACAATCATATCAGCAAGGCGATCTGCGATCGCCCCCATCACCGGCCTTTTCGACTTATCACGTCCACCTCCAGTTGCCCCAAAGACTAATATTAGCTGACCAGTAGTCAAACCTTTAAAAATCGAACATGCTTTCTCTAAAGCGTCAGGAGTATGAGCATAATCAACAATTACTGAAAAATCTTGCCCAACATTTACCGATTCAAACCTTCCGCTAATAGGGTCTATATTAGCAAATGCTTGCTTAATAACCTGCAGGGAAAGGCCTTGAGAAACGCCTACACACATTGCCGCCATCGCATTATAAACATTAAATTCTCCAATTAACTTAGTCGTCATTTCTACACCATCATTTGGTACTTTAAAATAAAAATCAGTAGAATTCGGTTTAAGATTTATATCTTGGGCCAAAATCCCTCCTTTGTTAATTCCATAAGTCATTTTTAAATCTGCTTGGAACTGATCAAAATACTCAAAATGATCATCATCGTTATTCAAAATTAAAACTTTCGGAGTAGCTGATTTTCGCTTCATTCCAAACAAGGAACCAATAAACTTGCCTTTTGCTCTCATATACTTTTCAAAAGACCCGTGATATTCTACATGATCATTAGAAATATTAGTAAAAACCCCAACATCAAAGTTAATTCCCCATACTCTAGACTGAACCATCGCATGTGAAGTAACTTCTAAAATGGCATAATCACAACCATTTTTCACCATTCGCCGTAACATTTTTTGAACAACAAAGGGAGATTGAGTCGTCATTTTATCTTTATTAGACCAAACTTCGTCACCAATTTTGTATCGTAAGGTCGAGGTAAATCCAACTTTATAGCCAGCATTTTCAAGCATACTCGCAATCAAGTTTACAGTTGTAGTTTTCCCGTCGGTTCCGGTAACTCCGATTACCTTAATTTTGCGTGAAGGGAAAAAATAAAAACAAGCTGCTACAATAGATTTTAACTTATAATAGGTAAGTAAAACAAAATTCTGATTCCCAATTAGTTTTAAAATTAATTCTTTCATAGTCAATTACGAATTTTTTGATATTTCAAATCAATCTTATCAGTTGTAGGTAAAATTTTAAAGACCCAGTTATAAGGATCACTTAACTAATCCGTTAACAACCCGCGAGCAACTTCAATATCCGACAAAATCTGCAGCTTAAGATCCTCTAAAGACTCAAACTTTATAATATCCCTAATTTTTCGATTCACCATTACTTCAACTTCTACTTCGACACCATAAATATCACTACTAAAATCCAATAAGTGCACCTCGAAAGTAATTAATCCGTCAATAGATTCACGAGGCCCATAATGCACCACGCCTTTAAACAATCCAACTCCAAAAACGTTAACATTACAACAATACACTCCGTATCTAAGTTCTGCCGGTATATCGTCTTTTAACAAAACATTAATCGTAGGTACAAACTGAGACTTACCTCGACCCGCACCCGCCTCGACTAATCCTTTTAAAATCATAAATTAACTGGTTATTCCATCTTGATGTTCTAGTTCAACTAATCCGTAACCATCATTTTCTAAACGAGTATAAATTACGTTATATCTATCCGTAGCGGCATTCACAAAAATAAAGAAAGTATGTCCTAACATTAACATTGTGCTAAGGGCTTCTTCTTCAGACATTGGAATCAAATCAGCAAAAAGTTTTCGTTTCACAATCCTGGAATCTAATTCTAAAACATTCTCTGTACCTTCAGAAACATCAGCTAACGAAACTAACGCAAATTTATGATGCTTATTTTTATACCGCTCAATTTGCCTATATAATTTATCATGGACAGAATCAATCCCTTCTTCAATTGTTAAGGCCTGAACATCAGCCCTAAAAGATACTTTAGGAACCGACATATTTACCCGCATAAAAAATTTCTGCTTTTGTTCGACATTTTTATTTTCCTCTATCGTTATCCTAACTAATACAGCTTCATCAGTTATACGATCGTAATATTTTTTTAAACTTTCAATTTTTTCAGTAATATAAGATTCTTGACCTTCGCTTAATTCACACTTTTCGGTATGGACAGTAATTTTCATAGATTGGACATTTATAATAATAAATAATTTTTAATTTATGGCCTTAGCAAAATCTAACATAACTTCATAAGGATCTTTAGCTTTACACACTCCAGAAGCAACCAAAACACCTTTCGCACCAAGCGCCAATGCAATTTTTAAATCATCACCATTTTTAATTCCTGCACCTACTAAAACAGAAACTTCACCAGCTGCCAATACAGACTCGGTTATTAATTCAGGCTTTGCCGTCGAAACCGAAATATCACCACCAATTAATTCAGGGGGTTCAATAGCAATAAAATTAGGTTTAAATTTCGAAACAATTCCGACCTCTTCTACATTTTCGACACATACAATCGACACAAGTCCCAACTCATTCATTCGATTTACAATTTTTTCAACATCCTCAAGTGGAATTCTTTTTTCGGAATGATTCAAAAGACTCCCCCATCCACCTACAGAATTTAAAACTTCAGGGATTAAAGAGCCTGTAGTTGAACCTTCGGACTTAGCATCTAAATGTTGTGACATAATTTTTAGGTCAGTGTACTTAACCATTTCGCTCAATAAAAATGACTGGACAGAAATCGCAATTTGAAGACCTGTATCATCCGCGGATTTTTGTAATTTCTTAGCTAATTGAAAGGATAAAGCGCCACTGCATTCCAAAAAATTTTTAAAATTTACCAATATTAGGGGCGTAGGATTAATTAGATTTTTCATAGTGTTGTTTGTTAAATTAGACAAGTAAGGTATAAATTAATAGATATCTAAAAAGATTACTCACATGATATACAAACTATTCAAATTATCAAAACAAAGATTATTTTCAGAGAACAGATTATGCTTCGATGCTGGTAACCCATCAGAAACAGAAACCGCAGAACCCCGAACACTAGATCAACATATCGCCTCGTTAAATGAAGGTCGTAGGAATTTTGAGTTCAGGGCGAATTTAACACGAGAATATTTACAAGACAAAGGAATTAACGAAACAACATTTAAAGCATCATTGAATGAGCTTGGCATATCCTCAGCAGCAAGTTTAGACTTTGATAACGACCAACAATTAGTAACGGCCATCGCGCAATTACAGAGCCATTTGCGAATTGCTCAAACCGACACCGCAGACGGTATCGACGGTATTTTAGGAAACAACACTTATGGCAGATTCGAAACTGCTGAACGAGAAGTAGAAGCAGCTGTTGAGGAAGTGGAACAACAAGCTGCAGCAGAAACAGCAGTCATTACAACAGAAGCAGAAGATTCAATAATTGCTGAATCAGACCGAACTACTGTTCCATCCCCAGAACAAGTAACCGCAAGAGACACTGTTATTTCAACTAGAAGTCAACAATTCACCGGACAAGAATTAACTTTAAGAAACCAAGTTTTAGACCAACAAATTAGCCGATACAGCGAAAGTGCTGAGAATCGTACAGTAGAAAGTCCGGAATGGATGCGAGAAAGAATCAATAATAATGATACTATCCAAAGAATGTTTATTCAAAACGAACTAAATTACGGGAACGACCTAAGAACTCATTTAGGAAATTTAAACATTCCACTGGCAAATTTTATTCAAATGTTTGGCATTGAGGATGGCCCTATTAGAATAGCCGATAATGACGATCACCAAATTTCTGGCGACGAGTTATACGCAGCATCACCGGTTGAAAGATCAAGAGTTGCATCTTTACAAGCTAGATTACAAACTGTTGAAACAGAAATTTCAGAACTACGAGGTGATAATTTACTCGATATAGATGATAATGCAGATAAAACTGCTCGTCTTACAGCATTACGCCAAGAAAAAGGACAACTCGAAAATCAAATAAACGAAGCCAAAGCTTCACCGCGAACTTTTGAACAATTTTTAACCGAACTAAATGGTTTAATTGCAAAAGAAACAGCCACTACCATAACTCCAACTGAACGAGCTCAATTAGCAGATATGAGAAATACTTTCTCTAATATTCAACAAATTTTAACTAAAATACCTGAATTAAGATGGCAACAACCTACTATAATCGAAAAAAATTACATCGAAGAAGCAAATATTGATACAGCACTAAATAATAGTATCGAAGCTGACTATGCCCAAGTTAATGGCACTAACTCAGAATTTCCAT
>CALQZM010000031.1 GCA_943349385.1 Candidatus Peribacteria bacterium | reverse complement strand
CACCATCTCGAAGACCTCTTAACGGATTTGTAATAGCGACACTAACTGGAGCTAAAACAGCATGAGCAGCAAAATTTGGTACTTGATAAGTAACAAAATCAGTAAGTTGAGATAATTTTTTAGCCGTAAAGTTAGCAGTTCCTTTGGCGGCTTTCCATAGTAAGTACGGAGGACCCCAAAGCGGACTTGTAGCTACTTTAGCTATTTTACCTTTAGCTTGCCATGTTTTTGTTGCAGCATTTTTTATACCATTTTTAACCATTATAGCTTTTTCTCTACTATAGTTTGTTGCTTGGTTCACTCTGAATTTAACATTTCCATTTTCAGGTAAATCAGCAATGCCACGATTTAGTTTTTCTTGCTCAAATCTTTCCTTATCCCATCCTTCAGCTTTTGCAGTAGCAATAATTTCGGCTAAAATTGCTTTGGATTTCGCTCTTGTGGTCATATAACTCGCATGATGCTTAGCAGAGATCAATATTCTACGTTCATTAGCATCAAACTTTGTTTGATAGGCTTTTAAACCTTCAGCTAAAGCAAACACTCCAAATTTAGATTTATCTTTAGCAGATATAGCTTGGGCATTATTCATAGTTTCTAGAGCAGCGTACTCCGAAGCAATCCTATTTAAATTATCGGCTAGCTTTTCGGCTTCTGCAATGTCTTTTGGAGCTTTCAGCGTAACCATACTACCATCGCTACATTTTTTAGGTGCAATAGTACTAAGTAAGTTATACATAACAAAATTTATGGCATCTATCGACAAGCTACCATCAGCCAAAGTCTTTCTAATATCGTCTAAACTCATGGATCCATTCAAACTTTCAAGCACAGACATTTCAGAAGGAGAGATAGAACCTTTAGATTCATCTCTAACGATTCGTTTTAACATCTCAGCAAAAGGATATTTATCAACACCTTTCAATTTATTTGTTGCTCTATCTTCTAATACTTGTCTTCTGAAATCTCTTAGATTTTTTTCTTTAGCAATTCTAATATAATTAGCCGAAGCCATAAAATTAGCAGTGTCTTGAGTATAACCATATTTTTTCTTATACACTTCGCTTAAAACAGCCAAACTTAGCTCCTGAGGTGTGTAAACTCGTTTTTCGGTCAATACATCTCTTAAACCTCTAAGTTCTCTGTCTATGGCAAGTACAGCAGAATCTGTAAAGAATTCAGACATTTGAGCAGACAACTCAGATTTTTTTAAATTATCTGGATTTTTTGCAATTTCTAGTAAGTTTTTAATAGTAGGCATTTCTGCAAAATCTACTGTTACGCCAGATTTCTCTAATTGAGCAGTACGTTCAGCAATATAAGCAGCAAGTCTAGTTACATGTCCGTATAACTTATTATTAGCTACTATTGCAGATTTCTTGCTTTCAAGATCACCTTCATCTAGTTTTCTAGAACTTTCACGTAAAGAGTCAACTTTTTTATCAAGTTCTTCAATTCTTTGTTCAAGTTTACTACTAACTTTATAGTCACCTTCTTTCTTTCTTAATGTTTCTAATCTTTGCTTTTTAGCTTCACGCTCTCCTACGGTTAAGGCAGAATCCTTTAATTCATCTGATAGTCTATCCATTTCTGCAAATTTCTCTTCTCGAGCTGAATTAGCACGTTCTAGCTGATCTACTAAATCTTTTTTAGTTTCTTGCAAGGCTGAGATTTCGGCAGCACTACGATTTTTGGCTTCTTGAGCAATTTCTTTATTTACTTCACTAGTTTCAGTATCACCTAATTTAGTTTCTACTCCTTTTCTAAATCCTAAAATAAAATCCAAACTTTCTTGGACCAATGAATCCATAAAAGGCGATTCTGGCCTTGTGGCAGCAATATTGTTTAAAATTTCACCCATATTAATACTAGCATCCGCGTCAGCAGAAAGTAGAGTTTGGGTCAAAATTTGGCCGGCAATAGCCTGTTCTTGCGAACTATTCTGATTTGGCAGCCTACCGGTACCTACACCTAAAAGCTTGTCTAAAATCGGCAATGCATTTACAGAAACTCCATCTTTATCTCGAACTTTAGCATTTTCTAAGTATTTAGATACTCTGTCTGGCTCCATAAATCCTTGTCCATAAAGCAAAGTAGAAACACAGTGTGAAAACGCTATGTTTACAGCCTCCTTTTCAGGTTCATCCAAATTACATGCTAACCAAATAGTAATTAAACCAGTAATAGTTTTTGTAGATTTTATTAATTTATAATAGCTTTTAAAGGCTTTTGAGCCAAATGCACCTTTTAAATGCGAAGCCAAAAAGGCTTTCATTTTAGCTACATAGAACTTATTCATTTTTTTATCAGACTCTAATTTTTTAATTTCTGCTAAATCTACAGCACCTAATTTGCCCTCCATAACCGACCTAACAGTATTTGTGAATCCAGAAGCAATTTCACTTGTTAAAGCTCGATTTTGACTTACATCAATTCCTAAATGCTCATAAATTTGAGCATAATTATTATATTTCTGGTTAAATCCCTTAGGATCAGCTTGTTCTTCAGAATCCTCAATCCGAGCTTCAGTAGGAGTCAATCCTCTTGCAGCACTTGGCTTACTTGAATCTATCTGGGATTCTTTAGTCATATCATCGCCACCTTGATTAGTAGCTAATTTTTCGTCCTCGATAATTGCCTTTGGTTCTGCAGCCATAGTTTTATATTTAAACTTCATTACACGATAACACATTTTGAATAAAAAAACAATTATGGATTGCCAAAATCATAGAAAAAACATAATCTGTAGCAAAAATTAACTTATATAATATGGATATTACTGTATCAAACCTTCCTAAAAGTGAAATTAAAATCGAAATTTCAGTTCCAGCCGAAGAAACTAAGATTCTATATTCAGCAAGTCTTAAAGCTTTAGGTAAAAATACTAAAATAGCTGGATTCAGACCTGGTAAAGCCTCTGACGACGTAATTGAATCTCATTTTGGTAAAGATAAAGTATTTGGATACATGCTCGAAATGAACCTACCCACCCTTTACACAAAAGCCATTAAAGAAAAAGACTTAAACCCGATTTCAAGACCAATGGTAGACGTTATTTCTGAAGATCCATTCGTATTTTCAGCTACATTTGCTGTCCAGCCTGAAGTGAAAATTAAAGGTTTAGACAAAATCAAAATTAAAGCACCAGACATCAAACTTTCCGATAAAGAACTAGATGAAACCATTGAAAGATTACTATCTGCAAACTCAACTTTAATTGAAGTTGACACTAAAGCTAAAACAGGGGACACAGTAGAAATTAACTTTGAAGGATTCGATGAAAGTGGAGCAGCTATCACAGGAACTAAAAGCGAAAATCACCCAGTTACAATAGGGGATTCAATGTTTATTCCTGGATTCGAAGAAAATTTAATTGGAATTAATAAAGACGAAGAAAAAGAGTTCACAGTAACATTTCCAAAGGACTACCATGTAGCTGATCTAAAAGATAAACCTGTTTTATTTAAAGTTAAAGCAACCAGAATTCAAGAGAAACACAAACCTGAAATTAACGAGGAATTTTCAGAAAAGATTTTCGGTGAAAAACTAAAAAAAGAGAGTTTCATAGCGAAACTAAAAAGCGAACTTGAACACCAAAAACTACATGACCAAGGCGCAAAACAAGAAGATGATCTTTTTGACACTTTAATCAAGAATTCAGAATTCGATGTATCTGATATTCTAGTAGAAGAAGAAACTGAAATCTTACTTGAAGAAATGAAACAAAATATAACTTCTAGAGGACTTAAATTCGAAGACTTTGTAAAATTAACAGAATCTAAAGAAGGCAAATCAATTAATGAGTTTTACAAACCAAAAGCTGAAGAACGTGTTAAAATTAGATTTATTATCGACTTTGTTATCAAAGAAAAAGGACTAGGGGCCACTAGTGCAGAAATAGAAGATGCAGCTCAGGCTAAAATCAATCACGCCCCAGAAGGTGTACAAGAGCAAGTAAAAGAATACTACAAAGAAGGAAAAGGTGGCTATTCCGCTCTTAGAAACCAAATACTCCTAGATAAATTTTTTAAGGAATTTATTGACAGACATACTGAGCATCATGAGCATCACTAATAATTAAGCCACGAAAGTGGCTTTTTTCTTGCAAAAATTAAATATTAGGTTTAATCTCGACTTTGTATAAAATATTTACTCTATGCTAAAAAAACTTTTTACCTCTAAAGTTAGAATAAAACTTTTACAAATATTTCTAAATAATCCAACCGAGGAATATTTCATTAGGGAGCTAACTAGAAAACTTGATGAACAGATAAATTCCGTAAGACGAGAATTAGACAATCTTAAAAAAATTGGCTTTTTGACTTCAAAAAATAAAAACCGCAAGAAGTACTACTTAGTGAATAAAAACTTTATTATTTTAAACGAATTGAAGCAAATTTTCGATAAGGCCCTAAATAATAATTCTGACTTCATAGAAAAAATCGAAAAACTAGGTAAAATTGACCTATTAGTGCTTTCAGGCGTATTTGTAAACAAAGAGTCTACAGCCGATTTACTTATAATTGGCGAAGTAGATAAAGAAAAATTGGCCAATTTACTTGAAAAAGAAGTTAACAAGCCAGTAAAGTTTTCAGTGCTTACAAAAGATGATTTCTTATATAGAATTAAGCTAAATGACCAGTTCATACTCAATATCATCAAAAATCCTGATAATATTATTTCAATTAATAGGCTAGAAAAGTACTTAGAATCCTAATTTTAGCTTGCAAAATGCAAATATATTAATATAATCTAACAGTCCATAAATTAAATTAGATAGCCATGAGCCAGTCATTATTACAATCAGTTGAGGAAAACTACCTTAAAAATACACCTGACATAAAAACAGGTTATACCGTAAAAGTTTACCAAAAAATCAAAGAAGGCGAAAAGGAAAGAGTTCAAATTTTCGAAGGATTAGTAATTGGCGTAAGTGGCCGAAAAGGTACTAACCAAACTTTTATCGTACGAAAAGTAGTTAGCGGAGTAGGCGTAGAGAAAATTTTTCCACTACATTCAAGCAATATCGAAAAAATTGAAGTAGTTAAATTTGCAAAAATTAGAAGAGCAAAATTATACTATATGAGAGAACGAGCTGGTAAATCTGCGAGACTTAAAGAAACTTATATTGATGCTGACCACGAAATTAACGCGGCCAACAAAGTTAAAGCTACAAAACAAGAAGAAGTAGCCCCAGAAGACGTATCAGAAGAAGTAGCAACTCCTACACCAGAAGTAGCTGAAACAACTCCTACTATAGACACAACAGAAGCTACAAAAGAAATGGTAGCAGAAACGCCGATTGTAGAAACAGCTGAAACAACTCCAGAAGTTGAACCTAAAGAAGAAGCAAAATAAGAACCAAAACTTATTCTAAGTAACTTTTCAAGAGCGAGAAATTCATTTCCGCTCTTTTTTTATTATCTTTAATAGCTTGGGCAGAATCATAGCTGGATGCCGAAGTTTTTAATTGAAAATCAATTGCAGAAATTATATCATCAACCTTAATTGTTGAGGTTAAGTCGAAAATTCTAATGTCAGTAAAATCGTTTAATAGCGAAACAACTTTCGAAGAATAACTTAAGGCGATAGTTGGCTTTCCGTAACACAAAGAAACAATATTAGGATGAAGCCTTTGCGAGATTGTAAGCACTGATCTACTCAATGCGGTAAACAATACATCCTTCTCAAATGGCAATAAAAATACCCTGCCATTGTCTTTTGTTAAATTATTTAAGTGTCTAAGGAACAAAGAATCATCTTTTGCAAAAGGTAGCAAATACAAACTATAATTAGTATTTTTAGTAATATATTCAACTAATTCTAAATATATTTCTTCCTGCAATCGAGAATCAATATGTTTATATGTTCTTAGGTTCAGTACCAAAAATTTATCGGTATCAAACTCAAGCTGTGAATCAACATAGCTTGTTAGATCTGCAATAAAGGCGAGATCAGCTGTTAACTTAATAGGGACTTTAAGTTCTAATTTATTTAAAAAGTTATAAGAATAGGAGTCTCTGACAGTAAAGAAATCTATTTTTTTAAGTAAATATCTATAAAATTTAGAGTTCGAAAAAGGAAAAGAATTAGCCAAGCAGATAACTTGTAAATTAAAAAATTTTGCAGCAATAATTTGTACACCCCATACAAGTAAACTTTTACGTTCCTCAGGATTCAGCAATCCACCGCCACCTAAAACTAATACATCTGACTTATAAAAAGCATAGATAGTCCGTATCCAATTCATTCTTAAAAACGATCTTATACCAGTTGGAAATATAAAATAGTCATTAGGTTTACCTGGAGATACGAAGTCAACTTGGTAATTAGGTAAATACTTTCTAATGTTACTTTTTATCGAAGACATTAGTAGATCATCGCCAATATTACCTGCGTTATAATTTCCTAGTACCAACAGTTTTTTCTTGTTCATTAAATTTTCTTAAAAATAGTTTTCTGTGAATACGAGTAGGACCAAATTGTCTCAATGATTCTATATGAACTTTTGTTCCATAACCAACATTTTTGGCTAAATTGTATTTGCCGTATATGTTGTTATATAGACTCATTAACTCATCTCTAAATACTTTTGCAAAATTTGCTGCAATAGCTATTTCAATAAACTTAGTATCACCCTTTTTAACTGCCTCGAATTCAATATTCGAAAAGGAATAATCTACAGTTCCATCAAAAATAATCTTAGTAGGTAAACTAACCGAACAAGTTAAATTTAAAGCTTTAGATGCCCTACTTAAGGCAATCTTAGTCGCTTGCGTCATTCCCAATTCATCAATCTCAAATGGCGATACAATGCCAATTCCAAACTTACATTTATTTTTAAGCATAGATACAATCTTTACACGATTTTTTGTAGTAAGAATTTTTGAATCATTCAACCACTTAGGAACTCTAAACTTTTTTGAACAGGCAACTAATCCAACCACTAAAGGGCCTGCAAAACATCCTCTACCAACTTCATCGCCTGCATAAATAAGACTAGTTTTAATATAAAGACTTTTTAGCATATAATAAAACTAAGCAAAATCTATCTCAGTAATACTTATTTGTTCTCTACTAATACCAGCTTGTTTTCGTTCTATATTGCCAGAAATTGAAATTTGTCTGGCAATTGTACTTGCATGATATAAACTTTCAAAAGTTCCAGCATCTGTCCATTCACCACTCAAGAAATGTGCATCTACAGAAGCATTCGTAACATAAAAATTATTTACATCAGTAATCTCTAATTCATTTCTAGCTGAATAATTTAGACCCTTGATTATATCAAATACAGAGTTATCATAAATATAGAATCCAGTAATTGCGTAATCAGACTTTGGAACAGTAGGCTTTTCTTCAATATCAACAATCTTATCATTATCAAAGACCGGCACGCCAAATCTCTGTGGATCAGGTACTTTCTTTAAAAAAAATGTAGCACCTTTTTTAAATTTAGATACCACAATAGTAAAATCATCTTCGTAAATGTTGTCACCAAGAATTACTGCAACATTATCTCCTGCAGCAAAATTTTCGCATAAACCCAATGCTTCAGCTATTCCACCTGATTCATCTTGAACTTTAAAACTAATATTTACCCCATATTTTCTACCACTACCTAATAACTTTTGAAAAGGTCCAGTGTGTTCTTTAGAACAAACTATCATTATCTCAGTTATTCCAGCATTAATTAAAGTAAATAATGGGTAAAATATCATAGGTTTATTATAAACAGGCAATAAATGCTTGTTAGTAACATCGGTAAGAGGAGACAATCGAGAACCGCTTCCACCAGCGCAAATTATTCCTTTCATGCTTGAATATAATTAGTTATATAATCTGTTAATCCCACCTCATAACTAGGGGATTCAGGGAGCTTACTATTTATAAGTATAGAGTATTTAGGTCTAGTTGCAAAACTATTTAAATCTTCGGTTTTACAACTTTGAATTTCTGAATTGGAATCATATTTTAATAAGGCATTTTTAGCTAACTCGTACCATGAAGCAACACCTTCAGAAGGTAAGTGGTAGATCCCAGGCCGGTTACAGATAACATTTTTTAAGGATTTGGCAATGTCTAAGGTATAAGTTGGCTTACCGAATTGGTCATCAACAATTACTATTTTATCAGAATTTTTATGTTTTGTAATAATTTTATCTACAAAATTTGATTTACCAGGTCCAAATAACCAGGAAACCCGCACAATATACGAATTAGGATTTGCTTTCAATATTAAATCTTCGCCAATGGACTTACTTAAGCCATATTTACTAATAGGACTCTTAGGTGAGTCTTCAAGATAGCCGTTAGCGTTTTTACCATCGAAAACATAATCAGAACTAAATTGAATTAATTTAGCTTTAGGGTTTAGCTCAAATAATGTCTTTGCTATAAACTCTGGAACTAAACAATTTAGATAGTAACAGTTTTCATAATCACTCTCAGCCTCATCAACTACATTGTATCCTGTACAATTAATAATTAGGTCAAAATTATGCAACTTTAAATATTCTTGAATAATTCTAAAATAGTTCAAATCTAAATCTTTTCTAGTAGGAGAATACAAACACTCGAATCCTGCAAAATTTTTTATTGCAAATCCTAGCAATCCAGTAGCTCCTAAAAGTAAAACTTTAGTCGGCATAAAATTTTTGGATATAACTAACTAAATTAGAAATAGGCTGCAATTCTGCTTCAGAATTTGATCTATGTTTTAACTCGAATTTAGATTCAGCTAATGTTTTATCGCTTAGTACAACTCGAAGTGGGATTCCGATTAGATCAGCATCGGCAAATTTTACACCAGGTCTAACCTCTCGATCATCTAATAAAACTTGTATGCCTGTTGCTAACAATTCAGAATAAATTGATTCAATTTTAGCAATATTATCTGGATTTTGCGAAATAGCAATCATGTGAACATGATAAGGAGTAATGGATTTTGGCCATACTATTCCTTTGTCATCTGCAAAAGTTTCTACAACTGTTGCCAAAGTTCTACCTACGCCTATTCCATAACAACCCATGTAAAAGGGTACATTAACTCCAGTGGCGTCTGCGAAAACGGCATCTTTCATTTTAGTCGAGTAGTGTTGTCCTAGCTGAAAAATATTACCAACTTCTATCCCCCTTTTTTCAATTAATTTTCCTGTGCCAACAGGGGATTTAAATCCAGCTTGAGCTTTAGCAATGTCAGCTTCTAACTCATGTTTAAAGTCTCTGCCATAATTTACGTTTATACTATCTGTAGTTTCTGTCTTTTGACCTCCAATAAAATTTTTTACAGTATACAATGACTTATCGGCAATGTAGGTACAATCTTTATGGCCCCAAGCATTTACGAATCCAGTCTTAGTTCCAATTTTTTCTAAGTCTTCAGCTGTTGCATCTTCTAATAATCCAACTAAACCTAGAGCTGCCTCTAATTTATTTTTATTAACTTCTAAATCTCCTCTAACTACAGCAATAAAAATCTCGGATGTTAGTCGATTTTTATAAACTACATTTTTCAAGAACTGGAAAAGAGGTTTTTTATAATGCTTCAGATTATCTTCCATTGTTTTAACCCAAGCAGGTTGGTCAATTTTTTGCATTTCTAGTAATTCTTCTTCTGGATTTAAGTCCTCATAGTCAAATTTAGCAATGTCTTCATGGGCAATGTAATCACCATTTTCTGATTCAAAAAATGTACTTTCACCAATTTTTGATTCAGCAACAAATTCATGACAATATTCACCACCAAAATAGCCATTATCAGCTGGCACAACTTTTACATCTAGACCAATTTTAGAATAGGAATTCAAATATGCTTGCCACATTTTGTTGTACTCAATTTCAAAATCTTCGTT